>JANQIY010000250.1 GCA_028281965.1 Candidatus Gastranaerophilales bacterium | reverse complement strand
ATTAGCCAAAAGCCAGGATATGACTGAGCAATATTTGTTTGCGAAGCGGGAGCTAACGCAGTAGCTCATTCAGGGTGGGTTTTGGCAAATGTTGCATACATGCAATTAGCGATTCGAGTTATTTAAGGAAGATTGAAAAAGTTTTTACATAAGTGTCACCCTCGTATCTGATGCGGGTTCTATTTAGTCAGGGCTATTGCCTATTATGTTTGCCGGATAGATGCCGCACTTGATGCGGCATGACACGATGTGTAAGAATTTTTTCTTTATTCCTTAATAAATTATTGATGATAAAGTAGTGAACAAAAAGTAATTTAATCAACAGGAATTAAAATGAAAGATGCTGGGGAAAACTCAAATTTTACAGTAATTAGGAACCAAGGTAAAGGAACCTAAAAAAGGGAAATCCCGTCTAGTCAAGATTAGAAGAGACGGGATTATGGAAATTTTTGAATGTTTTAACAGTTACTTATTCTACATTTTAGGGATTTTATTAAATTGTGAGGATAAAACCAAACAACTCAGTCTATCATCACTATTAAAGCGATCACCAAAATATATTCGTAACTTTCTTAGAAAGACTGTGAACTTTGACTATTTGTTCCTCAAGCTAATAGGCATTCTTAATATCAATTTAGCCGAAGGCTTTTTCATAATTGACGGTACTCACTAATTAATCAAATCTAGCAAAAATTACATTTTTTAACTGACATTTGTTTATTAAAAATGATTTTTATTCTTAATTTTGCCTTACTTTTCTTTTTCAACTGGAACAAAAATGGAACATTTCTCAAATTGCCTGAAAACAATTTTTAGGACAAAGTCGCAAGCACAGTGATAATAGCCAATAAAAAATGCCGGGACGCAGAATTGAACTGCGGACACACGGATTTTCAGTCCGTTGCTCTACCAACTGAGCTATCCCGGCGAATATAAGACAACTACTGCTTATACCTATTAAATAATACTACAATCATTCCTTTAGTCAAATCATATAAAAATTGACTTATGCAATTAAATAACATGAATGACGGGTTAGCTAAAAACCAGTTATACAACTACCAATTTTTTTATAACCTTTAACTAAAATGCTTTTAAAGAATTTTTTTAAATGGGGCTTATAATTCTGAATATTTATAAATGAAAAATTATAAGATAAATAAAAATTATAAGAAATTTTGTATTAAAATAATAAAAAGTTCAGAATACTAACAGTATCTGTATGGTAAGGAAATTAAAAATGAACAAGTTAAAATATAAAAGAATCCTGCTAAAAATCAGCGGGGAAGCCTTGATGAATGAGCAGGTATTCGGGATTGACCCTGACACCATTAACAAAGTCGCAAAACAAATTAAGGAAGTTCACAATATGGGGGCTGAAATTGCTGTGGTTGTAGGAGGCGGGAATATATTCCGGGGGGTTCAAAACAGCGCAAAACTTGGAATGGACCAGGCATCTGCTGACTATGTAGGCATGCTTGCAACCACAATGAATGCCCTCGTGCTTCAGGGTGTTCTTAAACAGCATAATGTACAGACCAGAGTCCTTAACGCCATCAAGATGGATCAAATAGCCGAACCCTATATACGATTAAGAGCAATAAGACACCTCGAAAAGAATAGGGTAGTGATATTTGCCGGCGGGACGGGTAATCCTTTCTTTACGACAGACACCGCCGCTGCTTTGAGAGCGTCTGAAATCAATGCTGAAGCGATGCTTATGGCAAAAAACAAAGTTGACGGCGTTTACGACAAAGACCCCAGAAAATACAGTGATGCCAGTAAATTTGATTATATTTCCTATGATGATATCATTAGGAAGGATTTAAAAGTGATTGATACTTCTGCTGTATCTTTATGTAAAAATAACAATATTCCTATAATGGTGTTTGATTTTGGGAATAATGCCAGTATAGAAAAAATTCTTAAAGGTGAAAAAGAAGGAACATTGATAGGAGGAAAAAAAGATTATGCCTGCTAGCGAAATTATCCAAAAAGGTGAAGATAAAATGAAAAAATCTATCCAGTCCACACAAAAAGAATTTTCCAACATAAGGACTGGAAGGGCAAACCCAATGATATTAGATACTATTAGCGTTGAATATTATGGGACTCCCACCCCGGTAAGACAATTAGCGAATATTTCCGTCCAGGACGGCCAGACGCTGGTTGTTACTCCTTATGACAAAACCTCTATAGCTAATATTGAGAAAGCAATCCTTAAGTCTGATTTAGGAATAACCCCGGGAAATGACGGGTCTAACATCAGGCTTGCATTTCCGCAGCCTACCGAGGAAAGAAGAAAAGGACTGGTTAAGGAAGTTAAAAAAATCGGCGAAGATTCAAAAGTTGCTATTAGAAACATCAGGAGGGAAATGACGGATTCCTTGAAAAAAGCTGAAAAAGAGGAAAATATTCCCGAAGATGAAGTGAAAAAACAACAGGATGAGATTCAAAAACTTACAGATAAATTCATTAAAAATATAGACGAAATTGTTTCTGAAAAAGAGTCGGAAATATTATCAATATAACTAAAAAGGTTAAGCAAGTGGTTGCGGATAGCGGTTTAGGTAAAAAAAGAGTTATTGTTGCGGTATTATTGCTTGCGTGGGTACTTGCAGGCCTGTTTTATGGCGGTTTTATACTTGCTTCGTTTCTTGCTTTATTTGTGTTTATCGGCACGCGGGAATTTGTGGAAATTGCCCGTAACAGGGGAATGAATCCGCCTTTTTATTTTACCGTCGGAGCGGCATTTGCTCTTCTTGGGATTGCCTCTTTAAAGGAGTACAGCCTACTTTTTGGGACGTTTGTATTTTTTGCGGTTGCCGCATTTTTAATAATCCTTTTTAGAGGTGTGAAAGCCAGGGTCAATGACCTCGCGATAACTATGCTTGCCCTTGTATATACCGGGGTATTCCCGCTGCATATGCTTATGATAAGGGATTTTGACGCAAGAAGCTTCTCTGTGTTCGGATATGAGTTTAACATAGGAATAGGTCTCGTTATAATGATGTTTCTTACGGTAGCGGCCTGTGATATCGGAGCTTTTTACAGCGGGAAGTTTTTTGGAAAACATGCCTTATGGAAGGAAGTCAGCCCGAAAAAGACGAAAGAAGGTTCAATCGGAGGAACTGTAGCCGGAATTCTGGTTTCGGTTATAGTAGGGTGCATTATAGGGCTGAATATTGTAATTTCTTTAATGACCGGAATTCTGGTTTCATTGTTTGCGCAGCTTGGAGACCTTGTGGAGTCAATGATAAAAAGGGAGGCCGGCATTAAAGATTCAGGAACTCTTTTCCCCGGGCATGGCGGGGTTCTTGACAGGTCTGACAGCTATATTATTACTGTAGTTGCCGCTTATTATTATTTTAAGTACTTTGTGGTGAACAATATTTTTGCAACTTTTTCCTTTACTATATAAGCCAGGTTAAGTCATACGATGATTGAAATACAGAGATTAGAAGAGCTTAAAGAATTTATAACAAAACTGGACCTGTCTATAGACAATTTTGAATACCTTGATAGGGCGCTTACTCACAGCTCTTATACGTTTGAAAACAAGCTCTCCGCACTGTTAACCAATGAGAGACTGGAGTTTCTGGGAGATGCCGTGCTTAAGCTCATAGCCAGCAGCTACCTTTACGATAGGTTTCCTGAATATTCGGAAGGGGAACTTACAAAAATCAGGTCAATTTTAATCAGCGATAACACACTTGCCAGGTTAGCAGCGGAAATTAACCTTGGAAAGTATCTGAAACTCGGTTATCACGAGAAAAAAATGGGAGGAAGCACTCGTTCATCTAATTTGGCATGCGCTTTTGAGGCATTTCTTGGAGCTTTTTATAAAGACGGAAGGGTTTCACAGTTATACGATTTTTTAATTCCTCTTTTAGAGCCGGAAGTGACAGAAATTGACCAGTCAGCGACAAAGTATAATTTTAAGGCAATTCTTCAGGAATACACTCAGGCCCACGGGATGGATTTGCCTGATTACAGGACTGTTAAAGAAGAAGGCCCTCCTCATAATAGGACATTTGAGATTGAGGTTTTTGTAAATGAAGAGTCTTTAGGCTATGGGGTAGGTAAATCCAAGAAAGAAGCCCAGCAAAAAGCAGCAGAAATGGCTCTGGCTTCTCTGGGATTGGAATAAATATAAATAACCCCAACCGCCTTGCGATTCAAGTTTAAGGAAGATTGAAAAAGTTTTTACGTAAGTGTCACCCTCGTATCTGATGCAGGTTCTATTTAGTCAGGGCTATTGTCTAAGGAGTAAACAATAAAAACTTAAGTGTTTTTAAAATTTTCAAAAATTCATTCTCCCTCCACCCACCCAATTTTTTCTTTGGTCTCGCTTCCCTCC
>JANQIY010000209.1 GCA_028281965.1 Candidatus Gastranaerophilales bacterium | reverse complement strand
TACGTAAGTGGAAATAATGTATACGAATGGGACGGAATTGACGGCTCTGAGTTGGTTATCAATGATAGCATCACAGTAGAAAACTTCCATAATGGAGATTTGGGGATTAATTTGCAACCCGGTTCGTCAGAAGACGGTATTAGTATGTATAATCAATCTTATAAACCTAATTTTAAAAATATTGTATACTGTACTTCTGCTAATGATTGGGTATTCACTGAAATTAGTGTTTATGAATGGATAAACAACGGAACAACTAAAATATATAATTTGGAAAATGCTACTATGTATGGTGGTGCTGGTGATGACACGCTTTTGGGCAATGCCTCTCCTCTTTCCCACATGACAATAATTGGCGGAACAGGCAACGATTATATAAATGCTGGAGGAGGGAGTGTTACTTATGTTTTTAATAAAGGTGATGGACAGGATCATATATGGAATACCGGCCGAGACTATACCGGTTATACTGACAACTACGCATATTTAAATGTAACTGATAATTTAAATGATACAATAAAATTTGGTGAAGGGATAACCCTTGAAAACACTGTTTTTCGAAATACTCAAGATACATTTTTAGGTACTACAAGTAATGTTTTAGAGATTACATTTAAAGATTCTAACGATAAAATTTACATAACTAGTCAATATGAACCAGTTCCTGCCGGCTTTCATCATACAATTGGCTTTTTTGAATTTGCTGATGGAACAGTATTAACTGCTCAGGATGTGGAAAATATTATATTAGGAGAAATAAACGGCACGCAAAATGATGATGATTTAGCCGGAAATGATCAGGATAATACTATTTATGGTTTTGAAGGCAATGACATCATAACCGGAGGAGCCGGCGATGATAGCATAGAAGGCGGGGAAGGAAACGACATTCTTTATGGAAATACAGGCTCTGACACCCTTATAGGAGGCGCAGGAGACGATGAATTACACAACAGCGCCGAAGAAATAAACCACTTAATAGGCGGAACCGGTAATGATAAGTATTACCTGGATTCTGACAATAATATCCTGATTGAAAATGAAAACGAAGGCATTGATACGGTTATATCCAGCGTTTCCCAAACTTTAGGTGACAACTTTGAAAACCTTGAATTAACCGGAACGGATAATACTAACGGCACAGGTAACGACTTGAATAACTATATAGCAGGTAATTCAGGTAATAATGTTATTGAGGGCAAAGCCGGAAATGACTACATCAACGGCGGAGACGGAAATGATACCCTGGCGGGAGGAAGCGGGGATGAC
>JANQIY010000208.1 GCA_028281965.1 Candidatus Gastranaerophilales bacterium | reverse complement strand
ATAAAAAAGAGGCGGCGGCGAAGCCGCCGCCCACCTCTAGGGTGGGTTGGGCGGGCATTTTAAGGAATTTTGAAAAAATGTAATTAGCAATTCGAGTTAATTAATTTCCTGATTACTTTTTAAGATCACTATATTTTTATAAGAAAGCAAACAAAATGTATAGGAATTTGACCGTAATGAAAAAGTTTTTATCCGTAATATATTTTTCCCTGGTAATGGTTTTTTGCTGCTCATACGCTTTTCCGGATAAACTTCCCGACTGGCAGGATATAAACTCTTACCTGCCCGATGAGTTAGGGTTTCAAAAGTCCACTGTGGACGACTTTCTTGAGCTTTGCCCGGGAGTTGAGGTCTATAACATTGACAAGGAGATAAAAATTATCAGCACTAATCCTAAAAAAACGGACGTGTTCAGGGAAGTTAACGTTGGTTTCAGAAACGGTACACTGGACTGGATGGAGTTTATGCTGAATAAAGAGATTGAGATGAGCGAAATCATTACTTTATACGGATTTCCCAGGTTTATTGACTCAGAATACAGCGATGAACTTGACTATTACAATTATGATATTTTCAATATAGCCGCAAATAAAGACCATACTTTTGCCAAAAGCATAACTATATTTGATATATCAAGTTCTGCCTACGAAAAAGAGCTGGCAGAAGCTAAAAAGAACCTGTTTTTTGAGGTTTTCCCCGGAATCAGGCCCGGTATGACTACTGAAGATGAATTCCTGGAGGATTACCCTGATTTACTGCCGTATATGGAAGAGGAGTTTGATACAAACACTTCCTATACCCTGGTTGACGAGCTTAATGGGGCCAAATACCACTATAAAAAAGCGGTATTTAAGTTTGAAAACGGTCTGTTAAGCTGGATAAACCTTATACCGGTAAATTCAGACCTGAACAATATGTTGAGCAAGGTTAAAGCCAGCCCTGAAATTGAAAAACTTGATGAAAACTATGATTTTTACACATTTGATAATTTTGTCCTTGTGGTAAGCAGGAAGTACAAAAAAGTTAACAGCATAGGCATAGTCAGCTATGACGAGAGGTTTTAGCCCCGGATTTTGTGATAATGCATATGCTGTCCTATAAAGTGAGCGTTGACAAATAAGCAGATAACAAAAAATTCTTACGCATGTGTCACCCTGAATTTATGCTTGGTTGGCGGCATTAAACGGCATTCCAGTCCGGCAAAGCTGTCCTTGCAGCCTCTGCCGCCAATCCGCTTTCAGGGTCTCAGGAGATGCTGAAATGCGTTAGAGCAACGCCTGCTTCGCAGCGAAAACGCGGACAGCAACGCCTGCTTCGCAAAACAAGTTCAGCATGACACAAAGGCGGTGCCGAAGAGTTTTTTCCGCTGTCCTTATCTTAATATTCACCCATCGTTTCTTCGCCGATGGTTTCGACCTGCTCAACCTTGATATCTGTAATCAGCTCGCTGTAGGAAAGAACGGTAACTGTCGGGATATGTCTTTCAAGCAGCTGGTATAAAGGCAGCCTTATTCTTGGTGAGCAAAGGATTACAGGCTGATGACCCACTGATTGGTGCGCCTTCATAAGCACGGAAGCAGTCATTTCTATTAATTCCTGGACTTGCAGAGGGTTTAAGAGGAACATAGTCCCCAGCTCAGTCCTCTGGCAGGAATCGTCAAGTATTTTTTCCCATTCCTGCGAAAGCGTAACAACGTACATTACATTATCACCGATTGTATTACTCAGGCATATCTGCCTTCCAAGCGAAGCCCGCAGCCTTTCCGAGAGGATGTCAGGCTCCCTTGAGAACCTCGCAAAATCACACAGTCTTTCAAATATAAAGATAATGTCCTTGACGGAAACTTTTTCCCTTATCAGGTTTACAAAGATTTTTCTCAGGTCGCTTGTAGATATAATTGCCGGTACAAGGTCGTTAACAAGTGTCGGATCCTGGGTTTTAACAAGTTCCATAAGCTTAATAACGTCTGTTTTTGTCATAATCTCATCTACATACTTACGCGCGCATTCCTGTAAGTGCGAAACAATTGCGCTATCAGGACTTACAGTGGTAATATTATCGTTTTCCCCGATATCTTCAGGATTTACCCAGTACACAGGTTGCTGGTAAGTCGGGTCTATGCCTGTTACCACGTCTTGCGGGACTGCCTTGCCCATTGCATCCCACTGATCCGCCATAACCATAAGCCTTCCCGGATAGACAAGCCCCGTAGATACATCGTTGTTTCTTATGGAAATCAAATATTCCTGGTCGCCTATGGCCGTGCTATCCATAATCCTGATGCTGGGGATGATATAGCCTAATTCATCGGTCATTCTTTGCCTTAAGGCGGCAATTTTGGCGAGGAGCTGCCCATCCTGCTCAGGATCAGCAATTATAAGAAGGTTATTGCCCACCTGAAGGCTCAATATGTCAACTCCCATACGCTCATACATTTTATTAGGGTTAACAAGATCCTGCATATTCTGCTTTACAGATTCCAATTCGCTGTATTGCATCTGTACATCCTGCTTAATAAGCACTGTAAACGCCGCAAATGACAATATTAAACCCAAAAGTAGGAACCAGTACCACGGAAGTCCTGTTATTCCTGCAGTTACTGTGATGAGAAAGAGGAATCCCGCCGCAAACCATAAGCTGTTCGGCTTATTTAAGACCTGCCCGAAAATATCGCGTGCCAAACTTTTATCAGATGCTGTTGTCCTTGTCATTGTGATACCGCTTGAAACAGCCATTAAAAGCGATGGAATCTGTGCTGCAAGACCATCGCCTATGGTCAGCTTTGTGAAAGTATCCACAGCATCAGCAAATTCCATTTCCATCATCAGCATGCCCACTGCAAGCCCGCCGATTATGTTTATTACGGTGATGATAATACCTGCTATGGTGTCTCCTTTGACGAATTTCATCGCACCGTCAAGTGACCCGTAAAGCGCTGACTCCCGGGAAAGCTCTTCTCTTCGCCTGACAGCTTCCTCAGGGCCGATTAACCCCTGGTTAAAATCGGCGTCAATAGTCATCTGCTTACCCGGCATAGCGTCTAAAGCAAATCTCGCACCAACTTCCGCTATCCGCTCAGAACCCTTGGTTATAACAAGGAACTGGACAATTGTGATGATAAGGAAAATTACAAACCCGACCACGATGTTTCCCCCGGTTACGAATTCTCCGAACGTCTCAATCACCTTGCCCGCTTCGGCCTTGGTCAGGATAAGCCTTGTGGATGCGATACTCAGCACCAGCCTGAACATTGTGCCTATAAGGATAATTGACGGAAAAGCCGCTAAATCCAGCGGTTTTTGGACATATAGCGAAATCGCTATCAATACAACCCCGATAGTAATGTTAATTGTGATAAACAGATCGATAAAAGGCGTAGGGAGCTCTATAATAAGGATTACTATCAAGCCAAGCACAAACACCCCGAGCAGAAGCTCGGTCATAAACCCTGATTGTCCCTGTGAATGTGCTTGAGCCAATTATTTTTCCTCCTACAATCCGGATTCCAGGGCTTTTTGTAAAATCCTGAGCTGTGTAGAAAACCTTGCGTCGACTATTCCGTTTTTAGTCTCCACAATACAGCTGCCCCAATCAACTTCTTCATCAGGTACTACAAGAATTTTCGTGCTCTGGTTTTCCGGATAAACCTCCGGAAGCCTTTCTTTCACTATATCAGTATCATTAGGGTTTGTCCTTATTTTAATTTCGCTTTCATCCTTGCTCATGGATTTTATAACCTCGGAAACTACTCCAAAAATAATGTTTTCATCTATTTGAAGCTCTTTTTTAATTAATTTTTCAGCCGCTTTTACGGCAAGAAAAGCTATATCAGGAATTGACTGCTGCATAACCTCTTCCCTTGCGGTTAAAAGTTCTTTAATCGCCCGGTTAAGTTCTTGTATCTCTTGTTGGCATTTTTCCAGCCCGTATTCAAAACCTTCCCTTGAAGCTGATTCCTTTATGGCGTTAGCTTCTTCCTGGGCACGGGAGATAAGGTTCCTGTCATCCGTTCTTCTATAACCCCTTCGGCGGTCTCCTCGTCTTCTTTCCTGCCTTTCCCGGATTTCAGGATGGGAAAAGTCCATAAAAGCTTCATCTTTCGGAGGTGAAGGACTTTTTTTACCGGAAGATTTAGGATCTTTACCGGTATTTTTCAGCTGGTTTTTTTTCTTGATAATCATGATTAACCGTTATTTTTCCCGTCGGGTTTTTACGATTGTCTAAATTTACGCTTCCATGGCAGCAAGCTTATTTCTAAGATGATTATATAATATTTTAACGATATAAGGCGAGAGTTCAAGTTTTAACGGGCTTTTTTCAGTTTCAAACATACAATCGCTTAAAAATTTCTGAATTTTTGATCTTTCATATAACGTAAGATTTATTATTTCTTCCTCCCCATACCTTGTTTGAAGGTTTTTAAACGCCTTAATAAGCTCGCCTGTTTTAGGTTTGGCTATTGAAATGATATTTTTGTTTAAGTCTTTTATGTAGTTATTGATTATTGACGCGTCGAGTTTTTTTTCAAGGTCTTCAATTTGAAGACAGGAGCGGATTTTTTTTTGCTGGACTTCATCCATTTTTCCAAGAATTTTTTCAATCCTTTCCTCGGGCATTTTTTTAAGAAGCAGTGCTGTAGCCAGGTATTTCAGGCTTTTTTCATCTCCTCCCTCAGAGCTTGTGACGTTTATACCGGACTCTTCCGCCATTTTATCCACATTGGACTGGGATAAAACTTCCTGCTTTTTATCTTCTGTAAGTGCATTTGCTTTTATCAGCTGGTTTATGCATTCTTCATAAGCGGTCTTTACGCTATATTCAATAAAAGCGGCTGTTTTTGCATCTTCAAACTTTTCCATATTAGCATGAAGCGCTGACTTTAATGCGGCAAACGCTACCTGTTGAAGTATTTGATCCCAATGCTGCCTGTCCAGGCCGGCTCTCATAACGTCAATAGCTTTATGAAAAGTCCATTCGCCTATGAATTGTACAATTACAACTGCCTGGTTATCATCAAACTTGTCTTTGTATTGTTTTAAGAGGTGTTCCCCGGTTATAAGGCTGAACTCATATACCTTTTTGGTAATATAGCCTTTCTGTTCCTCGTTAAATTCCTGAGGAACATATTCCATCGCCTGTTTGGCAAGGGTTTGCGCAAAATCCTTTGAATTTAGCTCATTTATCGGCACTTGCTAAAATCCCTCTCTTCCCTTCCTTATTATAGATAAGAACCGGGATTATATTTTATTTAAAAACAAAATTTCATTTTTTTGGTGGATATTAATTTTTGTAAAGAAACTTCGTTTAAAAAGGACAATAATTTTTTTTGAGAAGTGTTAAAAATTTAGGTTATTAAATAAAAAAGAATAATTTTATGAATATTTCACATAATCCTTTTTGTAAACCTGGTGTACAACCGGCTTTTGGCACAAATTTCACCCATATAGCCCGGGATAAGATAGCAGGAATAATTGCACAAACGGAAAATCCTACAGAGGCTATCCTTGAGCTGGAAGAAATAAGAGATTTCCGCCGGGGAAAAGAGGATGAGCCGACTATCAAAGTTAATGGCAGCGTTACTGCGGATAATCTACTAACTCTTGTATTCAAAGACGAGTCCCGTTCTATAGAGATAGGGAATAGAAGGTTTCCAACCCTTGAAGATGTAAAAAGCACGTTTATTACCATGAACCCCTACGAGAACCCCTATGAAAAAGCCAGGGCAATTATGTCCGATGAGGTGCAGGATTAGACATTAATTTTTGTAAAAAATGTCCTTTAAAAGGGGTTAAAAAAACTTTTATGTACGTTAAATAATACAGTTAAGTATTTATACCGATTTCAATAAATAACCATTAATATTTATAAATCGGCATGGAGAAAATGAGCTTAGCTCATTTTGTTATAAGTGTTTTAAATCGTACGAAAAGGAAGAAAGACAATGACAGTTTCACTTAACCCAACTCAAAGACATGCAAAAACCCCAAACTTTGGCCTTAAATTTTCAGGTAAAACCCTGGATACCTTGACTAGGATTCTAAACACAAACCCTGCTCTTAGGTTAACTGAATCACAAAGGGCAGCTATAGATAGAGTAACTGCTATAAAAGTGCACGCTTTTGATGGAGTAGTAAGCACATTAAAAAAAATGGGTAGCGCTGACATAGTACTTGATGTTGTTCGACAAGGCAAAAGGACTATATTTAAGCTTATATCTAGTGATGGAAGAAAAACAAGAGTTAAGGGCTCTTTAACAGAATTTGGATTTCCTACACTTAGAAATGTTAAGAGAGCACTTAGACGATTACATTCCAGAGCTCAAAACACAGCAGTGGCCAATTAAAAAACGATAAAGCCGGTTTAGTCTGACCTGTCAGGCTGCTTAAGTTTTGCTTTTGGAACCGTGGAACACTCCCTGAAGCATTTGCTTCATTTCGTTTGGGTTATTTGAGTTTTCAATTGCGGTTTCCGGGGAAATTAAATTTGCTTTTGCAAGTTTGAGCATGGACATGTTCATACTCATCATTCCGCTGTAGTTTCCTTCATCAATAAGGTTATAAATATTTTCAATTTCGTTTCTTAAAATATAGTCCTTTGCGGTTGAGGTGACTACAAGAACTTCTGTTGCCGGAACTCTTCCCGTTTTATCCCTTTTCTTCAGAAGCTTCTGGGCGATTGTCCCTCTTAAAATCGCCGCTAACTGGTGTCTTATAACTTCCCGTTCGTGCGGTTCAAAGGAGTTAATAATCCTGTTTATTGTTTGTATCGCATCCGTTGTATGAAGCGTGGAAAATACAAGGTGACCTGTCTCTGCGGCTTTTAAAGCACTCAGGATTGTTTCCCTGTCTCTCATTTCCCCGATAAGAATAATGTCCGGGTCCTGTCTTAAAGCATATTTAAGGGCATTAGGGAAAGTATCCGAGTCAGAACCCAGCTGTCTTTGAGTAAATACGCATTTTTTATTCTTATGCACAAATTCTATGGGGTCTTCAAGTGTAAGGACGTGATTACAGGCTGTGTTATTCATATAATCCAGTAAAGTCGCAAGGGTTGTTGACTTTCCGCTGCCGGTAGGGCCTGTTACGAGGACAAGTCCATTATTATAGGATAAAAAGTCCCTTAACGTCGGCGGGAGATACAATTCCTCTATGGAAGGGACGTTTATGGGAACAACCCTCATAACCAGGGCGTTTCTTCCGTAATCCCTCAGAAAGTTTACACGGAATCTTGCCACGTCAGGTATTTCTATTGAAAAATCAAAATCAAAACTTGTTTTTACTTTATGTTGAAGCTTTGCCGGAACTATTTTGGACATAATAGATTCCATCAACTCTTCGCTTATAATTTGATACTTGGTTTTCATCATAGTCCCGTCTTTTCTGACGACGGGAGCGTAGTTTACTCTAAGGTGAATGTCTGATACGCCCTGTTTTACGGCAACTCTTAAGAATGATTCAATTTCAAATTTTAGTTCCCCGGAAGCTTGAGGCTGGGGTTGCTGCGGCTGAGCAAATGTATTTTGCGCAGGCGGACCTGGCTCAATTGGCGCAGGTGTTACAGGGCCCAGTGTCGGAAGTTCCTGGTTTAACTCTGCCGGGGTTTCTTCGTTAAGCATAAAGTCTTCATTTTGATTATTTTCACCACTCATGGTTTTCTCCTAAATTTCAATACTCAATAAACCTGAAAAATTTAAACCATTTTAAAATATAATAACTATTTTATCCTATAACCTGATTTTTGCTAAGGGGCAATTTTATGTAAGCGTACTATTTTGTAATTAATCAGGTCAAAAAATACCACTATCGACATTTATATTAAAATATGTAAAGTTTTAAAAAAAACAAAAAAACCGAAAATATATTCGTCAGGTAACTTAATATATTGGTTATAATACTAAAAACTAGTTCAATGCTATAATACAAGTTCCCCATGTGTCTGGTCATGGGGCTTTTTTTATATGTTCATATTTTTTGCATGGATAATTCCTTCCAGGTGGGAGGCGCGGCAAGCGGGAGCGTAGACTCATTAATGGTGGGGATTTTTGAAAAATTCAGAAAATTATACCAATCTATAACTAGTGCTTTGACACATTAATCATAGAGGGTAATGTCATCCCGCACTTGAGAAGCCTGCCCCGTGCTTGACACGGGGGGATCTATCCAGTTAGCACTAAGTGCTATCAGTATTATAGCGAAGTTACTTAGAC
>JANQIY010000191.1 GCA_028281965.1 Candidatus Gastranaerophilales bacterium | reverse complement strand
TAAAGTCAGTAACGAAGACTGAGGGAACATTCTGGGATAAAACAAAAGCATTTGGCAAACAATTACTTAAATCTTCTGCCTTTGTAGGTCTTATAACTGCGGCAGTTGCTGTTGCAGGCGCTATTGCATTCCCTTACGGCATAGCTGCTGAATTAGGGGCAATGGCAATTGGTTCTGCCGTGGCATTAATAGCCTCAAAATCCTTAAACAAAGGAATTGACAATATATTTAAAGAAAAAAATCCTGATAAACAAGTTCCTGCAAATAATAATTTTGAAAACCTACCTACTGCTTGATAAAATTGTTAGTGTCTTTATTAGAGACAGGAACTCCTCTAAAATCAGCTACAGGAGGTTTTGTACCAGTTTCTATCTCTATTTTTCCAGCTGCATCTTCCGGTGATATTCTATCCTTGCGTGCTTTTTTAAGTACATCCGTTACTCCTTTAGGCGGTTTCATTCCAAAGTTAACCTGTGAATTATACGGATTGTTATTAATAATCATAATAAACCCTCTATTACCTTTTACCTATATGTATAAAATATTAACATAAAAAAAGTTGACACTATTATATTAAAGATTTTAAAAAAAGTTTATACATTTTAGTCACTCCTGCTTGCGGATTGCTCGCAGAGAGCGAAGGCATGAATGAGACTGTGCTCCCGCTACCGCTGGCATGAATGAGGCTGTGCTCCCGCTACCGCAAGCGAATAATGCGGGAATGAGTTTGAGCCTGCAACACCTGCTGCTCGCAATAACAGCCAGGGAATTGTTAAGAACTTTTCAGGCACCTTTTTGTAATAAAGCCCTGTTTATAAAAGGTAATCCTCAATTAACCGCAGCTGAAAGTCCTTAGAATCAAAAAAATACTCAACCCCAAGGGGCAAAGTAGCTTTCATTTCCCCATGCCCGGCGGGAAACCCGTATCCTGCAGGAATTTTCAAGTCACCCGCCAGGTCAAGGAGAAGATCAAGTAAGGTTAACTCATTATTATCAGTACCTGTAACAGACGTAAACTCCGTAAATAAAAGCCCTGATATCTTTTCAAAAACACCGGCCAGCTTTAACCGGGTAATCATACGGTCAATTTTATAAAGAGGCTCGCCGATATCTTCCAGGAAAAGGATTTTACCTGAAATATCAGGCATAAAAGGCGTCCCCAGAAGCCCGCACATAATGGCCAGATTCCCTCCTATCAACTCACCCTGTACTTTGCCCGGCTTCAGGCAGTGATATTCAACAGGGTTATGAAAATCACTGAAGTTTTCCGTATTTTTTGACCTAAGCACCTGCCAAAACACCTTTTCAGTGTACTCATTGACGTTATCCCTGCCGAAATCCGAAACAAAAAGAGGACCATGAAATCCAACAAGACCTGATTTTTGGTAAAAATTTACTAATAATGCTGTTATGTCAGAATATCCAACAAAAATTTTTGGGTTATTCCTTACCAAATCATAGTTTATATCATTTAAAATCCTAAAAGACCCGTATCCTCCCCGTGAACATAAAATAGCATTAACCTCGTCATTGCAGAACATATTTTCCAGGTCACTCAGTCTTTGAGCGTCTTTTCCGGCAAGATACGCCTCTTTATCCAGGACATGCGGGGCTGTTTTAACTTTATATCCCTGCGATTCAAAGTAATTTACGGCATTTTCAAGCATTTTTTGGTCTTTAACAACGCCCGCCGGGGAAATTATCCCGATTGTATCACCTTTTTTAAGCTTTTCAGGTTTTATTTTCATACCATTAGCACAAACTTTTACATTGCGATAAAGTTATTTTAATATAAGATGTTGAGTATAGAAAATAATTAATCGGAAAACACAGCAATTGGGATCTTATACGCCTCTATACAGAAAATATCGTCCCCAGAAGTTTGATGAGCTGATCGGGCAGGAGTCAATTTCTAAAACCCTGTCAAACGCCGTTCAACTGGCCAGGGTTGCGCATGCATACCTGCTCACCGGGCCGAGAGGGACAGGGAAAACCTCTACGGCAAGGATTTTTGCCAAGTCCTTAAACTGCGTGGAAGGCCCAACAGTCGATCCCTGCGGAAAATGCCCGAGCTGTATTGACATTTCAAACTCAAACTCGGTTGATGTCATTGAAATCGATGCCGCAAGCAACAGAAAGGTTGAAGACGCCAGAAACCTCCTGGAAAAAGTACAATTTGTACCGGTATCAGGAAAGTATAAAATCTATATCATAGACGAAGTCCACATGCTGACTACAGAAGCGTTTAATACCCTCCTGAAAACCCTGGAAGAACCTCCTCAAAACCTTGTATTTATCCTTGCCACAACGGAAGCCCATAAGGTGCTTAACACAATAATAAGCCGCTGCCAGCGTTTTGATTTCCACAGGGTCCCCCAGGATGAAATAGCAGGATGCTTGAAGGAAATTTCCGGCAAAGAAGGCATAAAAATTGAAGATAAAGCTCTTTCTATAATTGCAAAAAAGGCGTTTGGCGGTATGAGAGACGCTATAGGGCTTCTTGACCAGGCGAGTGTCATTGCAAATCAAGGGAAAGAGATATCAGAAAGCGATATAATCGCTCTGCTAGGGAGTTTGCCCGAAGATGCACTTTTCGACATTACGGATACAATTTCAAACAAAAACGCTACAAAATTAATACAAATTATTGACAAAATTATACAAACCGGTGAACCCGTAAACATAATTCGGGAGTTGATTAACTATTTTAGAAACGTTTTAATTGTCAAAACCTCGAATGACCTGGAGAGAATTAAACTTCTCGTTGATATTTCTGAAAACTTCCTCCCTGAAATAAAAAGCCAGTCTGAACAATTTGAGGTTAACGAAATTGTTCAAATCATAGAAAAGCTTTCCGAGTATGAAAAAATAATAAAAACAACATCCCAACAGCGCTTATGGCTGGAAATTGCGCTGATAAGCATCTGTCACAGGCACGATATCCAGGTAATTAAAGACCTTGAGCAAAGGGTCGAAAAGCTGGAAGCGGCGATTTCCACGGGAAGCATGCCTGAAATTAAACCGGCTCCGGCAAAAACTGTTCAGACGCCGGAATTCGCGCTTCCGGCGCCGTCAATTCCAAAACCGGAGCCTGCCGCGGAATCCCCCCTTAAGCAAGAGCCTGCCCCTTTGCCTGAAACCAGAGAACCTTTACCGGAAGAAGAAGATCCCTCTATACCCGTTGAAAATCCTGCAGCGGGTGATGTGCCAGGCTGCTGGAGAAAGCTGCTGGATTCCGTTTCCAGGATCAACGCTCCTTCTGAGGCTTTTTTCAAGATATTCAACCCTGTAGAAATGAACAGGGAAAAGGTTATAATCACTTGCAAAAACGAAAAATGGGTTGAGAAAGCTAAAAAAGAAAAGATTGATCTCTTAAATAATGCGGCTAAAGAGGTTTTTGGAGGCTCACCGCAAATTATTATCAGGACTCCCATGCCTGAGGATGAAATTATAAATAACCTCCCCCCCGAAATACAGGATTCTGAGCCTGCCGTAGTTTCAAAACCTGAACCTCCAAAGCCCAGGCAGGTTTCTCAAATAACGGTCGACACCGAATTGCGCCATGAATTTGAAACTGAGGTGGAAGAAAGCCTTGACGAAATGAACAAGACCCCTGTCCCGGTAAATGTGCCGGAGCAGGCTAAGATGATTATAGATGTTTTTAGCGGAAAAGTTATCGAATAGAAGCGGTATCAAAATTCATAATATTCAAATTATAAAATAGATTAAAGACAAAAAGGCCTAACTGTAATGATTATTAGTGACATCAGTTGGGTAGATTGGGTCAAAAAATTCTATTTTTTAACCTAACCTGCTTGCATGATAGAGTATAAGGGAGTTTGAGAATTATTCTTTTTCAAATTTTATCTTATAGCCCAAAATATCCGCAATTAAAGCCACTTGATTATAAGATATAGTACCATTCTTCAATTTTTTAGATAAGTTATCAAGAGTATAATTTTTATTTAGAACTTGCCCTAATTCGCTGGCAAGTTCCTTCATCATCATATTTTCTTTTGCAAGGATTGATTTAATTTGTTCTCTAGCTTGTAAGTTCATACCAATAATTATAATTATTTAGCTAATAGTTGACAAATAAAGCTATCCCGAATAAAATAAAAGCAATATAAAGATATTATTAGAATAATAACGCTATTGTATTTAAATATATCTTAACAAAAGGAGCAAAAAATGAATACAGAAAAACAGATTAAATTACTTAAAGAATGCGGTAGGATGCGCACCCTACTATTTGTCGTTTACTTATTTTGAAAATTTTTCTTTTTTTTAATAACTATTTCATAACCCAAAATATCTAGAACTTCTTCTAATTCAGGCAGTTTTATAGTTTTATTGGTCAATTTTTTACGTAAATTTATAACAGAATCAGTTCTATTATATTTTTTATTTACTAATTCTTTTAACTCAGTCAAAGTTAAGTCATTAACTGTTGCTATTGATTTAACTTGATTCTTAATATTTTTTACGTCTAATTTGTATTCATTTTCCATAATAGTAAGATTATATAAAATTTTTTTAACAAGGTTGACATAGATACTTTTTTGTTATTAAATATCTACAAAAATGTATATATAAATCTACAGAAAACTTAACAAAAGGAGCAAAAAAATGAATACAGAAAAACAGATTAAATTACTTAAAGAATGCGGTAGGATGCGCACCCTACAATTTGTTGTTTACTGCTAATTATTTTTATTCGGGAACGAACTCAAAAAGCTCTTGCGTATTGCAATTTAATGCAATACACAGTGAATTCATGGTCTTAAAATTTATTTGATTAGCTTTATTATGATAAAGATTGAATATAGTACTCTTACTCAAGCCTGTTATTCTACTCAATTCAGACATATTAGTTCTTCTATTTCCAATCAATGTTGATAAATTGTTCTTAATCATAAAATTATTCTAGCAAATTTTATGACCTTATTGACTTAATATATGAAATGTAATATTATATTTATGACATGTCATCACAATAATTTGAATATTTCTTAACAAAAGGAGCAAAAAAATGAATACAGAAAAACAGATTAAATTACTTAAAGAATGCGAGGATTCTATGCTTGCTATTTATTCAACAACTAAAATTGCCCTGGAAAAACTTTCCAATGAAGGAGAGCTGGACGGCTTTCATACCGGGGGAATTTTGCGTTCCGCCAGGGTTCATAGCCAGGACGCGATGCACAAGTTAGGCCATTACATTGAAAATGTTGAAAGCCAGGCTGAATAAATTACCGCAGCCCGCACAAACCCTTACTCCCCTACATTTTAAATTTAAATAGCTTATCATTAATTTCAAAACGCCATAAATTGTCATGCTGAAATAATTTCAGTATATTTTCAACGCTGGATGTATCACCCACCCCCTGCCCCTTATTCCCCTACAAAATTAAATATGGTATAATTTAATTTTGAAATTAACAAAAGGGGAATAAATTTAATGCTGGAAAAAGCCATATCAAAGTTTT
>JANQIY010000190.1 GCA_028281965.1 Candidatus Gastranaerophilales bacterium | reverse complement strand
TAAAATGACCGGCAAAGCCGGACCATTTTACGCTCCCGCTTCGCAAACAAATATTGCTCAGTCATATCCTGGCTTTTGGCTAATTCGCGACTCAAGTTATTTAGCAATTCGAGTTAAATATATTTCTTCGATTGTTTTTTGATAGTTATCAGGAGAAACTTTTAATTTTTCAAGTAATTTCAGGGTAATCCTTACCCCTGCCAGGTTAAGTCCCAGATTTCGTGTCAGGTATTGGATAAACTCCCCTTTTTTTATGTCATTAAAAGAATAGAGACGTCTGTTTTTGCTTGACCTGTCCGGAACCAAAATTTTTTCATCATCATATATCCTTAGCGTACGCTGGTGTACTTTAAGAATATCTGCCACCACGCTTATTGTTAATACTGATTTATTCGGGTTTATTACTGATTGGCTTACCTTATCCATAAAATTTCCTGCCTTCCTTTTTTAAAGAATTGTACACATTAAAAAAATAAATATTGGCTCAAGGCCAATCGAATTAAAACTAAAATAACATTAAGCTTTTTGAATGACAAATAAAAATTTATACAAAAATCTGGGCGCAAAAATAAGGCATTTGAGAAACTCAAAAGGGCTAACCATATCAAAGTTAGCTGAATTAGCTGATATGAATGAATACTACTTAGGTGAAATAGAGAGAGCAGAGAAGAAAGCCAGCCTGGATATACTTTCAAAACTAGCTAATGTCCTTGATTTAGAGTTATATATGTTATTGAAATTTGATAATTCTGGCTAAGTTGGTTAGGTTGGGTCAATTTTGTAAATTAACCCAACAGCTTTAAATCTGCATTATTTGTTAAAAAATTTTTACTCCTTATTTTTTGTCATCTGCTTATTAAACAAGCTTGTGAGCTTGAAATAAAAAATTGACATGATATAAAACTATACAGGAAAACAAACCTCTCAACGATGAGAAGTTTGTTTTTCAATCTAAAGAAACGGAGCTAAACCAAAACTGAGTACGATAACTATAGAAAATAAAGTTATAAAAACGGCAAAACTCGCAGGGTTTTGCTATGGAGTAAAAAGAGCAGTAGAAGAGTCAATCAGTATAAAGAAAGAGAATCCTGAAACTCCCGTTTATATTCTCGGACAGCTAATACATAACAACCAGGTAACAGAGCATTTGGAAAGCCTGGGAATTTATACGTTAAAAGAAATCCCGGATACTCTTTCAGGGATTTGCATAATCCGTACCCATGGCGCAGCGCCTCAGACTGTCAGGGAACTTGAGGAAAAAGGATGTAAAGTTGTTGACCTGACCTGCCCGGACGTTAAAAGAGTCCAGAATAAGGCAAAATCCCTCGCAGAAGAAGGGTATAAAGTGATTGTCATAGGCAAGCCCGACCATCCTGAAGTTATAGCGATAAAAGCCCATGCTGACCAGTTTTCAGAAAGTTTTGTAATTTCCTCTAAGGAAGAGGCTGAAAAATATATCCCCAAAATCAATGAATTTAGAAAAATAGGTGTAGTAATACAGACTACACAGCTGAATGAAAACTTTAAAGATGTAATTCCTATAATAGCAGAGCATTCCAGAGAATTGAAAATTTATAACACAATATGTGACGCGACTTTTAAAAGACAAAAAGCCGCAAAAGAACTTGCAGAAGAAGTTGACTTGATGGTAGTGGTCGGAAGCAAGTCCAGCGCAAATACTACCCATCTTGCTGATGTTCTGAAACCTATTAAAAAGACCGTTCATATTGAAAAGCAACAAGCTTTAAAAGATTTTACAGAATTAATAAAAAATGCAGAAAAAATTGGGGTAACAGCAGGCGCTTCCACTCCAAATTCAGTTATTGATAAGGTAATTAAAGAGATAGGAGAAATAAATTCGTGAAAGAAGCAACTTTATCCAAGCAAGCAGACAATTATACAGATGATTTCGTTAAATTACTTGAAGAGTCATTTAATCATGAGTTTAAAACAGCTGACCTCGTTGAAGGAACAGTTGTTAAAATAGAAAGATCAGGCATTCTTATTGACGTCGGAGGAAAAACGGAAGCCCTTTTACCCTTAAGAGAGCTTGCAAACCTGCCGTTCGAAAAACCTGAAGATGTGATTTCAGTCGGCGATAAGAAAAAATTCTATATACTAAGAGAAGAAAACGAGGAAGGCCAGCTTACAGTTTCTTTGAAAAAAGTCCATCATGCCCAGAACTGGGAAAAACTTGACGAAATCCGCAAAAATGAAGAAACCCTTTCTGTTAAAGTTGTCTCATTGGTTAAAGGCGGAGTGATTGTTGAAGTTTTCGACTTAAAAGGGTTTGTACCGGCAAGCCAGTTAAGAACGGGTATTCCTCATGAATCACTTATCGATCAGGAACTTTCAGTAAAAGTGCTTGAGTCTGACCCAAAACGCAACAAGCTTATTCTCAGCGAAAAACTTTGCCTGGCAGAAGAGAGAAAGAAAATAGCAGAAGAAATTGTTACAAAACTTGAGGAAGACCAGGTGATTGAAGGTGAAGTCGTAAGACTTGCTGATTTCGGGGTTTTCATCGACATTATGGGAATTGACGGGCTTCTGCCGATCTCTGAAATTTCCTGGCAAAGGATTAAACATCCCTCAGATGTCCTTGAACTCGGCCAAAAGGTAAAAGTTAAAGTCCTTAATATTGATAAAGAATTAAATAGAGTAAGCTTAAGCCTTAAGAGGATGGAAGAAAATCCCTGGGTAAAAATTGAAGGCCAGTTTAAAGAAGGTCAGGTAATAAAAGGGGTTGTCAATAAAATTACCAACTTTGGAGCATTTATTAACATCTTTCCGGGAGTTGAAGCGCTTCTTCCCGTGGCTGAAATTAGAGAAGGCAACGTGAATCCTTACGAAGAGCTTAATCTTAACGATGAAATCGAAGTTATAATCAAAAGGTTTGCCCCTCAGGAAAGAAGAATTGGTTTGAGCATAAAAGATTTAAGCAAACAAACCTTATAAATTACAAAAATACTGATAATTTTACTTAAACTTGAAACAGCATCAGGTTATAATTTTGGTAGTATAAAAACAAGATAAGATAAATTGAGCAAAGTAAAATATTGTCATTTTCATCCTGAAACAGAAACGGGGTTAAGCTGCGTAACTTGCGGAAAAAACATCTGTCCAAAATGCATGGCGGAAGCGGCTGTAGGGTTTAAATGCCCGGAATGCGCACAAGCGCTAAAATCGCATATTGAGCAAATATCCCCAAAGAGTTATATAATCGGCGGTTTATCAGGGCTGTTAATCGGAACCGGCGCAGGATATATCTGGCACAAGTTAAGCCCGTACGGAGCTTTGATAAGCCTTGCTGTTGCTTATGCTGCAGGGTTCTTAATATCAAGGGCTATATCTTATTCAATAGGGAATAAAATCGGCGTAAAAATACAGATAGTTGCGGGTATCATTACTTTTATAAGTCTTATTTACAATCCCATAGTGGTTTTTAGCTTGCTGACAACGGGAATTTTCCCCTCTTTTTCGTCAGTACTGGCAATGATGTCTATATGGTGCACTTCCTGCATAATAAAGCTGCTTGCTGTTGTAATTGCTACATGGGCGGCGGTAAGACATTTTAGGATATGAATTTTCTTGACTGGCAAACTCTCTGTGTAAGATAATAAAGAAAATAAACTTAATGGAGAGGTGTCCGAGCGGTTTAAGGTGCAGTCCTGGAAAGACTGTGTGCCCAAAAGGCACCGGGGGTTCGAATCCCCCCCTCTCCGGTTTCTAAGTGTGTATGAAAAAGTTTTTACTCATTTTGGCACATTTTAAAAATTCCTTTTTACTATTATGAATACTGTAATTATCAAGATTGCGAACTCATTCT
>JANQIY010000187.1 GCA_028281965.1 Candidatus Gastranaerophilales bacterium | reverse complement strand
TAAGTGTGTATGAAAAAGTTTTTACTCATTTTGGCACATTTTAAAAATTCCTTTTTACTATTATGAATACTGTAATTATCAAGATTGCGAACTCATTCTCGCCATACCGATTTATGTTAATTTATTTCATTTTAAGATTATTTATTGAAATCGGTATAACTTTGGGATTTCTCCCGCTTTTATCTTCATCAAAAAGTCCTGCTATTCCATATTCTTCATATTGATTTAACCGGGTTGATACAGTTTTTCTTTATTCCTTAAAACTAATATCCAACTTGTTTAACCTTTCAACAAAAGGCTATACAAAAAAAAAAGAGGCGGCGGCGAAGCCGCCGCCTCTTTTTTTTATAAATTTTAAGGAATTTTTATCAAGCTATAGCTGATTTTTAGCTAACCTGTCATTGGGGTTAATTAATTTGTTTTTTCCATTTCCATCTTGTGGTGGCGAAATCCTCTTCCTTTTCTCTTTGAGCGGAATTCTCCTTTTTTTTGCTTTACTTCTGCTTTTATTTTCTTAAATTCCGCTTTTTGTTCCTCATTAAGGATAGCCTCAAATTTCTTTATATTTTCTTCACGAATCTCGTTTGCCTGTTTACCCAGGGCTTTCATTTTTTCAATCTCGCTTTTTATTTCTTCCTGGGAAGCGCCGGATTGCTTCATCTCCAGGATATTTTCCGCTTGTTTATGCATTTGTTCTATTATAGGCTCAATTTTAGGCCTTGCTTGCTGCCTGATTGCTTTTGCCTGGACTTTTTGCTCTTCTGTAAGTTTTAACCTTCTTTTGATTTCTTCTTTATGTTTTTTAATTTCCTCTTTATGTTTCTCGCGGAATGATTCCCTATGAGCTCCTCTTGGGCCTTTAGGCCCTCTTTGATAACCGTCATCGTCGTCGTCCCACGCAAATGCACAGTTTATTGTCGTAAACGCAATAACAACCGCAGTAAACAATACTAAAAACTTCTTCATGACAATCTCCTTCCTTGTTATTAAATTAAATCTGTCAGTTCCTTTTGAAGCTGTTTCCTGGCGTTGAAAAGCCTGGACTTTACAGTACCTGCCGGACATTTTACCTTTGCGGAAATCTCCTCGTAAGTCATTTCTTCTATGTCGTATAAAATAATCACTTCTTTTAGTTTTGGTTTGAGGCTTTCAATTGCTTTAATTATTTTTTGCTGCCTTTCATTGTATAAAAGCAGTTTATCCGGAGTTGTTTTCTTGTCTTTTAGCGAGATAAGGTTATCTTCTTCATATTCTGTCACCTTATCCTGGTTGAACTGTTTCGATTTTAAATGGTCTTTGCAGGTATTTACCGTGATTTTCTTTACCCATCCGTGGAGTTTACCGTTATTCCTGTATCTGGGCAGGTTTTTCCATATTTTTATGTAAACTTCCTGCTGAATATCCTGGAAATTACGGCTTCCGGCAATTGATGTAATAATATTCCTGATATTTTGCCCATAGGATTTTATTATAGTATCAATGCCCATGGGGTCTTTTTTTACACTATTGTTCATTTTTTAATAAACCATAAATAATCCGTACTCATCGGTGGGGAGCCCCATTTCCGATACGATTGATTCATGTTCATTGTATGAAAGTTCATATTTTCCTGAATTTTCGTTAATTAACAGATACGTTGCTGAAAAGCAGGTTAAGAACAGAATTGCAATTCCGGCGGCAATCTTTGTTAAGTGAGCGTTTAATACCCTTTTTGAGTTTTTTTTATCTTTGTAGGCAGAGCCAACCTCTTTTACAAGATTTTGAACTTTCTGCATTTTCTCATTTTCCTGCTGACAATCCTCGCAGGTTTCAAGATGTTTTGCAAGTTCATCATCTGTACCAAATACAAAAAGGGATTCATATTTTTTACATCTTTCAGACATTTTATCACCTTGCAACTTATTCTATATTTTAAAACGAGAAAAGTTATAAATTGTTCATTTTTTAATTTTTTGGCTAAATAACTCGAGTCGCGAATTAGCTTAAAAGCAATTATAACAAGGTTTTAAATAGAGTTAAAATTTAAATTTTCAACATGAAGCAGACTACAAAAATTCTTA
>JANQIY010000186.1 GCA_028281965.1 Candidatus Gastranaerophilales bacterium | reverse complement strand
TGAAAATATACTGAAATTATTTCAGCATGACAATTTATGGCGTTTTGAAATTAATGATAAGCTATTTAAATTAAAAATGTAGGGGAGTAAGCCCTTCGGTCGGTCGCTCGACCGAAAAAATTTAATAAGGAATATTTTTGAAAATTTTACATAAGAATTTTTTGTTTCTTCCTTACTTGTAAGGATTTTAAGAATTCTCTTTTAAAAACAGGGTATTTACAGGGGAATTTTATCAAAATTAGTAGTTGGTGTTGAATTTTTTGTTGTTACCGCCAGGCTTTGCGGCCAAGCTCCTTAAAAAATCAACAGGGAATTTATTTTGAAGAATAGGAAGTTATTTATACAAAAAAGGTGATTAATAAACGAATATCTATTGACAACAAAAAAATTTAATACTATTATTCGGTTAACCGAAAGTAATTATGCAAGCCGAATTATTTTTATTATACAGGATAAAACTATGATTAAGTTTTTTAAACATAAGCAAATGGTAATGTGTATGATGAACCGCAGTGGGCCTGTGGATTAACTTTTATGCATAAAAGTTTGGAATACTACAGGTCTACTAATAGACCTGTATTTTAGTTTTTAAGGAGTTGTTATAAGTGAAGAAAGCACCAAAAGAAATTATAAAATACACCAAAAATCACAGAAAAAAGGTTCAGGAAATTTTTTCCTTTCCTGAAGAGAAACAGGAAAAGAAAAAATACCTCTCCTCAATGGGAATTTATGAGGAACGTGGCAGCAATGCTTATATGACAAGGGTCAGAAACCCGGCAGGGGTTGTTTCTATTGAAGAACTTAAGCTGATAAGTAAACTTGCCGATTTATACGCTCAAAATGAAATACATTTCACCACCAGGCAAGATATCCAGTTCCATAGGGTAAAGCTGGAAGATACCCCGGATTTGGTTGAAAAATTAATGGAAGCAAACCTTTATACCAGGGGAAGCGGCGGAAACGGAGTAAGAAACATTGCCTGCTCTTCACTTGCAGGAATTGCTCCGGATGAAATTTTTGATGTTACTCCCTATGCCTTACAGACAATGGATTATCTTTTAACGGACAGTGATTCTTTTCTTTTACCCAGAAAGTTCAAAATTGCTTTTTCCAACTCCCGGCAGGATACTGCATATGCAACAATCTCAGACCTTGGGTTTATTGCAAAAATACAGGACGGACAAAGAGGTTTTGAAGTATATGGAGGCGGGGGACTGGGTAAAAATCCGTCAATAGGTATAAAATTAGCTGATTTTATTTCTGTTGATGAAGTGTTTTATTACGTTTTTGCTATGAAAGATTTTTTCTTTCGGGAAGGCGACAGGGAAAACAGAAATAAGGCAAGAATAAGATATATTCTATTCAGACTGGGCGAAGAAGAGTTTACAAACAGGTTTTTTCAGTATTTAGAAAATGCTAAAAAGAAATACGGTTTTGTGCCTGTAGAAATTACTCGCGAAAAAGAATGCGGATACTTATTTATTCATCCGGAAATTGGCTTTATATCCACTCAAAATCTAAACAAAATAATCAGTTTCCTTGAAAACCTTGATTATAAGACAAGAATCCGCCTTGCCAGTACGCAGGGCTTTTATGTGAGAAATTTAAGGCCGGAAGATAAAAAAGAATTAATTAAAATAACAGCTGGTTTTTCACAGGAGGATTATCCTGTATCCTGCGTGGGGGCTTCGGTATGCAAAATTGGTCTTTGTAACTCCCAAAAGCTTGCCCGCAGAATAAAGACAAAATTTAAGGACAAAAAATTGCCTAAAATACATATATCAGGATGCCATAATTCCTGCGGGCAGCATCAGATAGCTGAAATTGGGCTGTCCGGGAAGCTGGTTAAAACAGATAAAGGGCTGGAAGAATATTTTACGGTTTTTTCGGGAGGAAAAACAGAAACAGGCAAAACCCGGTTTGGTAAACAAATTGCTGAACTTCCCGCTGAGGAAATCCCCGGCTTTTTATACGAGGTGCTTAAAAATGATTTATGAAAATATCACGCAAACTATAGGCAATACGCCTGTTATAAAGTTAAATAACATAGCACAGCCTGATTCTGCGGAAATTTACTTAAAAATGTTTAACCCCGGAGCCTCTGTTAAAGACAGAATTGCACTTCAAATGATTATAAATGCCAAAACAAGTTTTTTTGAGGACTAAAACATGAAAGCCCTTGAAATATCAAAAAGCAGTACAATTGAAACAATAATAAAATCAGTCAATGACGATTTTATAAAACAAAACATGAAGTATTCTCTTGTTGAGTTTCAAAGCGATATTTCAAGACTTGAGCGTGAAAAAATCATTAATTCGATTAAAAAATACTTTGACATTTTCATAATTTTAAAAACCCAAATCCCGCAACATATTTCTGCAATTGAAGAATACCTGTCTTACGGAGTTCACGGGGTGTATTTTTGGGATAATTTTAACGGCAATGCAAACGAGCAGCTGAGAAAAATTACATATGCCATAAAACTTTTTCCTGAAGGGCTTATATTTGCGCATGCAGGAAGCAGCAGGGAACTTGTGGAAAAAATGCTGGAAAAACGAATAATTCCTGTGGTTTCTTCCTGTAATCAAGAATTAATAAATTTTATAAAAAACCATAAGGACTTTTCCCCGATATACTCTAAATACCTGAAATATATTCCAATCCTGGAGGAAAACATATGTAATTTTACACTTGTGGAAAATATAAAACTAAAAATGCAGCTGGAATCGCTTAATTTAAGGAAAAAATTAAGGGTTAAAAACGTTGCGGACTCATTTGATTCAAGCGGGTTATGAATATGGAAGAAAGAATATACATTGATAATAGACCATTACCACTGCTGTTTTTAATTGAATATAAAAATGCGGTAATACTTATCATTGCTTCAGTCCTGTTCTTTACATTGATTTCTCACAAGCCCATACCTTTAAACCTGCCTATTGAAGCGTATCAAACCGCTGTAATATTTGTTTTTGCAGTATTTCTATGGATAACGAACATTATTCCCCTTGCAATAACCAGTTTGATGGTAATGGGGCTGTTATCCACATTTAATGTGCTGGAATCGCACAAAATATTCTCATTTTTTGGCAATGAATCATTATTCTTTATTTTAGGTTCTTTTATTATAGCAGCAGGGATCTCCGGTTCCGGCCTGAGCAAGAGAATTTCGTTTTACGTTCTGTCAAAATTCGGGGACAACCCGGAAAAGCTTGTGCTTGCAGTATTTTTCCTGGCCGCTTTTATGTCGCATTTTATGACAGAACACGCAGTTGCCGCCCTCATATTCCCGATTCTTTTGTCAATCAGTAAGGATAAGCATATTTTCTTTGCAATGGCGTGGGGATGCTCAATCGGAGGAGTTGTTACACTTCTTGGCGGGGCAAGGAACCCGCTTGCAATAGGAATATTGCAGGAAGCAACCGGGCAGGGCATAGATTTTTTAGGCTGGATAGTAGCTGTAGCGCCTCCCGCATATGTTTTAATGATTATTGTCGCCTTTTACATAAAACAAAACCTGAAAAATAACCGGGTAAAACTAACTTCTTTGGACTTTGGCCTGGTTGAAAAAATAAGTTTTAAAGAAATAAAAGCTGTACTGATATTTCTTATCACAATTTATATGTGGATATTCCACAGTAAAGAGTTTGGGGTGGCAAACATAGCAATACTTAGTGCGGTATTATTCTTTGTGCTTAACGTAATCAACTGGGGTGATGCCAAAAAAGAAATCAACTGGGGAACTATCCTGATGTACGGCGGGGCGATAGCTCTTGGCAAATGCCTTATAGAAACGGGTTTACTTAACTATATTTCAGAAAATTTTATTTCAGGCATTAATTTTACAATAATTGGCTTTATTTGCTTGATTCCGCTGCTAAGCCTCCTGTTAACCCAGTCTATTTCCAATGCGGTGGTTGTAATTATGCTGCTTCCGATAGCCCTGCAAATTGCGTCCAATTTTAACTTTTCGCCTATCCTGGCAGTGTTTTTGGTTGCAGTGCCGTCAGGGCTTGATTTTATGCTCCCTATTGGTTCGCCTCCAAATGCAATAGCTTTTTCATCTGGTTATATAAAGCTGTCAGAGTTTATAAGCAGGGGATTTATCCTGAACATAATTGCGCTGGCAGTGTTTATACTGTTTGCGGTATTTTACTGGCCGTTAATTGGAATTTATTAAGGAGTTTTAAATGGAAAACCATATTGAAATCTATGAAACAGATGTATTAATAATCGGGGGAGGAACCGCAGGATGCTTTTGCGCTCTTTCTCTTGCTGAAAATTCTACCCTAAAGGTCATAATAGCCGAAAAAGCAAATATAAAACGAAGCGGATGCCTGGCAGCAGGAGTTAATGCCTTAAATGCCCATATTAACAGGGGCGAAACGCCTGAAAGCTTTGTTGAATACGTTAAAAATGATTTTAATCACGTTGTAAGAGAGGATTTAATTTACTCTATTGCCAAAAAATTAAACAAAGTTACCCAAAAAATTGAAGAGCTGGGATTGCCCATTCTGAAAGACGATAATGGCAACTACGCAGAACGCGGAAAACGCAATGTAAAAATTAACGGCGAAAACATTAAGCCGGTTCTTGCTGATGCTGTTAGCGAACACAAAAACTTAAAGGTCTTAAACAACCTGAATATAGTAGATTACATAAAAAAAGACAATAAAATCATAGGTGCAGTTGGTTTTTCCATTAAGGAAGAAAAGTTTATAGCCATTTATGCCCAATATACCGTATGTGCAACAGGAGGGGCGGCAGGCCTCTATAAGCCCAATAATCCAAAAAACTCACCCCATAAAATGTGGTATTGCCCTTTCAATACCGGAGCCGGATATGCAATGGGGATAAGGGCAGGGGCAGAAATGACCGGTTTTGAAATGCGGTTTATTGCGTTAAGGTGCAAAAACACCATTGCTCCTACCGGGACAATAGCCCTGGGAGTGCAGGCCCCTCAGATAAACAGGCTTGGACAGGACTACGTTTTAAACCATCCTGAAAATAACACTTCCACAAGGCTTTATGCGACAGTCGAAGAAAACAGGAAAGGAAACGGCCCCTGTTACCTGAAAACTAAAGGGATATCAAAAGAACAGGAAAATGAGCTTGTAAAAGCATATTTAAATATGGCCCCATCGCAAACCCTGAGCTGGTATGAAAATAATTCGTTTCCATCTGTGGAAAATGTTGAAATTGAAGGTACAGAACCGTATATTACAGGCGGGCATTCCGCAAGCGGTTACTGGACAGATATAAACAGGGAAACAACCATTAAAAACCTTTATGCAATAGGCGATGTGGCAGGAGGAAGCCCTCATAAATATGTAACAGGCTGCTTTGCAGAAGGTGAAATCGCTGCTGAGTCAATCATAAAAGAGTTTAAGCCTAATAAAATCGAAAAATTAACTGAACAGGAGCTACAGGAAAAATTTGGAAAAATAGGCAGGTTCCCGGGAAATACCGGATCGGCAATTTCTATTAACCTGGCGGAAGAAACCCTTCAGGAAACAATGGACAAATATGCCGGCGGGATTTCTGAACATTATGAGTATAGTAAAAATAAGCTGAAAATAGCAAAAAGCGAACTTGAAAATCTTTTTGAACTGGCAAATCAGCTAAAAGCAGAAGATTTTCACGAACTGATGCTCATTCATGAAATAATTGACCGGTTATATATCGGGAAAATCCTTATTGAACACCTGCAGGCAAGACAGGAAACCCGATGGCGCTGTTATCAGGAAAATACCGGCTTCCCTGATCGGGACGATGAAAACTGGCTCAGGTACGTAAACTCAAAGTGCGAAAACAACGAGATAAAAATAATAATTAGAGACATGGTTAAAAAGGATGAAATCTATGAGCATTCAAATTCACAAAAACAAATGCATATCCTGTGGTAAGTGCCGGAATGTTTGCCCGGGAAACCTGGTTTATGCCGATTCAGAAGAAAAAGCTTATGTAAAGTACCCCCGGGACTGCTGGGGCTGTACGGCCTGCCTGAAAGAATGCCCTGTTTCCGCGATCAGGTTTTACCTTGCAGAAGATATCGGGGGCAAAGGAGGCTTTTTATACACCTCTCAGGACAAAAAAGAATATCTGACATGGCACATAATTAATAAATTCGGCAAAGAAGAAACTATAAAAATAAACAGGAAAGAATCTAACAAGTATTAAGGAGAAAATTATGGATTATCTTGACCAACTCGAAGCACAGAGCATATATATTTTCCGGGAAGCCTACAGGCATTTCGGCAAGCTGGGCATGCTCTGGTCAATAGGAAAGGACTCAACTGTATTGATGTGGCTGGCACAAAAAGCGTTTTTCGGGCATTGCCCTTTTCCTATGATACACGTTGATACAAATTACAAAATCCCGAAAATGATTGAATATCGTGATAAAACAGCAAAGGAATACGGGCTTAACCTGATTGTGCATAAAAACCAGGAAGCCCTGGATGAAGGGATGTGCCCTGGAAAAGGAAGGCTTGAATGCTGTAAGGCATTAAAAACTGAGGCGCTTACACAAGTTACAAAAAAATATGAATTTGAAGGGTTAATACTTGGCATAAGGCGTGATGAAGAAGGTTCACGCTCAAAAGAGCGGGTTTTCAGCGAAAGAAACGCTGATTCTGAATGGGATTATACAGACCAGCCGCCGGAATTGTGGAATCAGTTTAAAACTGATTTCAAAAAAGGAAACCATATCAGGGTACATCCTATTCTTCACTGGACGGAAATTGACGTCTGGCAATACATAAAACGGGAAAACATACCGCTGATTGACCTTTATTTTTCCAAAAGCGGTAAACGATACAGAAGTCTTGGCTGTGCGCCATGTACAACACCGATTGAATCAAATGCAACGACAATAGATGAAATTGTGGAAGAGTTAAAAAATACAAAACAGGCAGAAAGAGCAGGCAGGGCACAGGATCGGGAAAACGCCCATGCAATGCAGCAGTTAAGGAAAGCGGGGTACATGTAATATGAAAAATACTTTAAATATAGTAGTTGTAGGTCACGTTGACCACGGAAAATCAACCCTTATAGGCAGATTGCTCTATGATACAAACTCCCTGCCGGAAGGCGCAATAGAAAGAGTTAAAAATATTTCAAAGGAAAAAGGCAAATCCTTTGAATATGCCTATTTGCTGGATGCTTTTGAAGAAGAGCAAAAGCAGGGCATAACTATTGACACTACACAGTTAAAATTTTCCACAAAAAAGCGCAATTACATAATAATTGACGCTCCGGGACATAAAGAATTTCTCAAAAACATGATTTCAGGCGCCGCAAGCGCTGAAGCCGCATTATTACTGGTTGACGCAAATGAAGGAATACAGGAGCAGTCAAAAAGACACGGCTATATCCTATCATTGCTCGGAATAACCAAAATTTGCGTAATTGTTAATAAAATGGATCTGATTGATTATTCAGAAGAAAAATTTAACCAAATTCAGCAGGATTTCAATGAATTTTTGGGGAACTTAAACATTTATCCTCTTAAATACATCCCTGTATCAGCTTTCAACGGGGAAAACATAACCCGAGAGTCAGATAAAATGACCTGGTATAGAGGTGAACCCATTTTAAAAGCTATAGATTTAATTGAAAATGATAAAAAATTAATTGACAAGCCGTTGAGGTTTCCTGTTCAGGATGTATATAAATTTGATGAAAGAAGAATAATCGTCGGCAAAATTGAATCAGGTTCAATAAAAGCAGGCGATGAAATTTTAATTTCCCCTACTGACAAAACAACAAGGGTAAAAACCCTTGAACACTGGGCAGAGAGGGATAAAACAGATATTGCCCGCGTAGATATGTCGGTAGGGATAACGGTAGAGGATGAGTTTTTCAATAAAAGAGGCGAATTTATTTCCCATAAGGAAAACTCTCCGCTAAAAGGCAATTTCTTTAACGCAAACCTTTTCTGGATGGGCAAAAATGACCTGGTTAAGGATAAAAAATACAAGATAAAGCTGGCAACACAGCAAACAGAGTGTGAAGTGTTTTCAATCAACAGGGTTATAGACGCCTCAACTTTAAAATCAGCAGGTGATACAAACACGGTAAAACGGAACGATGTGGCGGAAATAACGATTAAAACAAAGCTGCCCGTATGTTTTGATGAATTTAAAAACTTTAAGAACACAGGAAGATTTGTAATAATTGATGATTTAAATGTATGCGGAGGAGGAATTATTACAGGTATCGACGATTCCCTGAAAAACCGGGAGTTAACCTCCAAAAGTATTAATATTTCACCGAGGAAAAGGCTTGTTTCCAGGATAGACAGGGAAGAACGTTATCGGCAAAAGGGTAAAGTCATCTGGTTAACAGGCCTACCCGGCTGCGGAAAAAATGAAATAGCCGTTAAACTCGAAAAAAAACTGTTTGATTTAGGTAAAAATGTATATTACCTTGACTCAGCCAACATCAGGTTTGGCTTAAGTTCTGATTTGACCTTTACCGAAGACGATGCCCATGAGCAGACCAGAAGGATCGCTGAAGCTGCGAATCTTTTTGCGGACAGTTCAATGGTTACAGTTGTAACCTCGGTAAGCAGGTTCAGAAGTGACAGGGAATATGCACAGCAGATTATCGGCAAAAACAGTTATGTTGAAATATTTGTTGACGCTTCGCGGGAAATTTGCAAAAAACGAAATAAAAAAGGACTTTACGAGGACAGCGATAATATTCTGAACTATGAGTACTCAGAAGAGCCTGTAATAACACTATATATTGAAGATGCTGACTTTAACGCGGATAAAAAAGCTGAATCCATTATTAAATTGATTGAAGGCCAATTGGAACTCCAGTGATAGCAGTAGTAGGAATCGATTATAAAAGCAGTCCGCTCAAGGTAAGGGAAAATTTTTCTTTTACCTCCGGCAGGCTGGAAAATATTTATAAAAAAATCAAAAATGACGGAATAATTTCTGAAGCAGTAATTTTATCCACCTGTAATCGAAGTGAAATATATGCGGTTTGCGATAAAACAGCAATAAATTACCTGAAAGGTTTTTTCCCTGAAAGCGTTGTTACAAGGACGGAACATGAAGCAATTAATCACTGTTTCAGGGTGTCGTCAGGGCTGGAATCAATGGTAATCGGAGAATGTCAGATATCAGGGCAAGTTAAAACCGCCTATGAAAATGCGGTAAGTTATGGATGCAGCGGAAAAATACTAAACAGGCTATTTTTAGAAAGTATTACCGCTTCTAAAAAAATTAAAACTCAAACAAATATTTCTTCAGGGAATTTATCAGTTGCATCAATCGGAATAAAACTGCTTGAGCGGGAAATGGGAGATTTATCAGGCAAAACAGCCCTTGTTCTTGGTTCAGGCAAAATGAGCAGTATAATAATTCAAAATTTATCAGGGAAAAACCTGGAAGCTATTTATGTAGCCAGCAGGAATTCCGCTGAAATTGCCTTTAAAGACAGGTATAAATATATTAATAGGGTTGATTTTATTATAAGCTGTACAGCAGCACCACATCCGGTAATTCACAGGGAAAGATTTGCAGAATCTTATACAGGTGAAAAGCCTTTGTTTATATTGGATTTGGCAGTTCCAGGAGATATTGAGCCTAATATAATTAATATCCCCGGTGTAAAATTATTTAAACTTGATGATTTACAGCAAACTGCCTCTGAAAATTATGAAAAGCGTTTGTCCGCAATTAAACAGGCAGAAGAAATTATAAATGAAGATATGGGGAAATACTTATTATGGCTGAAAAAAAATACTACCCAATTATGCTTGACATAGAGAATAAAAATTGCCTTGTGATTGGCGGAGGTAATGTCGCTTTCAGAAAAATCAGGACATTACTGGAGTATAGCGCAAATATTTCAATAATAAGCAGGGATTTATGCGCTGAATTACGGGAATTAAACTTGAATTGGATTTCTAAGGAATATAAACCCGAGTTTTTGAAGGGTAATTTTCTTGTTATAGCCGCTACAGACGACGAGGAATTAAATACCCGGGTTTATCAAGACTGCAAGAACGGGAATATTCCGGTTAATGTGGTTGATAAACCTGAATTGTGCTGTTTTATCCTTCCTGCTGTCTACCGGGAAGGGGGATTAACGGTTTCTGTCAGCACAGACGGCAAAAGCCCGATGATGGCAAAGTTAATCAGGGACGAATTAAGGGAAAAAGCCGGGTTTTTGGATTTAATAGCCAGATTAAGACCAAAAGTAAAACAAAACAGGGAAATTACCCTGGGCACAAGAGGAAGCAAACTTGCCCTGAAACAGGCGGAAATTGTAATGGAAGAACTTAAAAGATATCTTCCCTCATTAAAAATTCAAATAAAAACCTTTAAAACAATCGGGGATAAAAACCCTGATATCCCGCTACAGGATATAAAAGAGGATGATGTATTTACAAGGGAACTGGATATGGCCGTTTTAAACAACGAAATTGACCTTGCTGTACATAGTTTAAAGGATGTGCCGGAGGCTTTGCCGCAAGGGTTATCTTTAAACATTCTCCCCAAAAGTGAAGACCCTTGTGACGTGCTTGTAAGCAATAATAACTTAAAGCTGGGCGAATTGCCCCATGGCGCAATAATAGGTACGAGCAGCGAAAGAAGGGCAGAACAGGTAAGAAAATTGCGTCCTGATTTAAGATTCACCCCAATACGGGGAAATATAGATGAACGTATAAAAAAAGTGGAAGACGGGCAATACGACGCAACCGTCCTGGCGGCGGCAGGCTTGCGCAGGTTGGGGCTTGAGGATAAAATTGCTGAATATTTTGATATAAATAACTTTCCTACCGCGCCCGGTCAGGGAAAATTGGCAATAATAACCAGGGCCGGTGGATTGAAATGACGGGAAAAGTTTATTTAGTCGGCGCAGGTCCCGGAGATATCGAGTTAATAACAGTTAAAGGGTTAAACTGCTTGAAAACTGCTGATGTAATTATATATGACAGCTTAATAAAAGATAATCTTTTAAATTATGCAAAAGATAGTGCCGAAAAAATTTTTGCAGGGAAAAGAGCAGGTAACCACTCGGTTCTACAGGAAGAAATAAACCGGCTGCTTGTCCAAAAGGCAAGAGAAAATAAAAAAGTTGCCAGGCTAAAAGGCGGCGACCCTTTTGTGTTCGGCAGGGGCGGGGAAGAAGCGTTATACTTAAAAGAAAACAATGTTGAATTTGAAATAATACCGGGAATCACATCAGCAATTGCAGGTGCGGCTTATGCAGGGATCCCGGTTACTCACAGGGGAATAAGTAATTCATTTCACGTTGTTAACGGCCATAATTTGCCGGAGGAATATTTTAAGGTTCTATCAAAACTCCCCGGTACGCTGGTGTTTTTAATGGGGGTTTCTAACCTTGAAAATACTTGCTCAGAGTTGATGAAACATGGCAAATCCCCGGAAACGCCTGTTGCTGTTGTTTCAAGCGCAACAGGCGGCAATCAAAAAACAATCATAGGAACCCTTTCTAATGTAGAAAGCTGTGAAACACCTGCAATAATTATTATTGGAGACGTTGTTAATTTAAGGGAAAGCATACAATGGTTTGAAAACAAGCCATTGTACGGAAGAAACATAGTTGTTACAAGAGCAAAGCACCGGAACAAAGAGTTAATGCAAAAAATAGAACAAAACGGCGGCAATGCAGTTGAATTCCCGACAATTGAAATCAAACCGCTGGATGTAAAGCTGCCGAACCTTAAACAATATGATTGGTTGATTTTTACCAGCATTAACGGAGTAGAACTTTTTTTCAATAAATTGCAGGATGTAAGAGATTTAGGAAACGTTAAAGTATGTGCTGTTGGGGACTCTACAGCAGAATGCATAAAAAAATATCATATAAAGCCTATATTTACGCCGGATGATTTTGTTTCCGAAGCTTTGATTGAAGGATTAAGGGATAAAATAAAACCTGCCGACAGAATTTTATTGCCCAAAGCAGAACAAACAAGAAGCATAATCCCTGATGAGCTAAAAAAAATCAGTGCCCGTGTTGATGAACTCGTTTTATACAGGACGGTAATTCCTGAATATAATAAGCAATTGCTTAAAGATGCTGACTCTGTATGTTTTATGAGTCCATCAGCGGTTAAGAATTTTCCAAAAGAGTGGAATAACTTAAAAGCGTACTGCATAGGCCCTATTACTTCTAATGCTGCAAAAGAAGCAGGATTTAAAGAGGTAATAACAGCCGGGGAGTATTCTATTAAGGGTTTAATGGAGAAATTATATGAATCATAGACCGAGACGACTGAGAAAAAATGCTGCAATCCGCAGCCTTGTAAGAGAAAAAGAACTTAATATTAGTGATTTGATTTGTCCTGTATTTGTTACAGAAGAAAAAAACATAAAAAGGGAAATACCATCAATGCCCGGTCAGTTTCATTTTTCTTTGGACAGGCTGGGAGAGGAAATTAATGAAATAGTTGAACCTGGTATTAAGGCAATTTTGTTATTCGGTTTGCCTGAATACAAAGATGAAATAGGAAGCAGCGCCTATTCAAAAAACGGCATAGTCCGGCAGGCCGTAGGTTTAATCAAGGAGAAACATCCTGATTTGTTTGTAATTACAGATGTTTGTCTTTGCCAGTACACCTCCCACGGGCATTGCGGAATTATTGATGATAACTCCGTTGATAATGATAAATCAGTGGAGATACTTGCTAAAGTTGCCCTCTCCCACGCTCAGGCAGGTGCTGATATGGTTGCACCTTCTGACATGATGGACGGCAGGGTCGGAGCAATAAGAAAAACCCTTGATAAAAACAATTTTGAAGATGTTTCAATAATGTCTTATAGCGCAAAATACGCATCAGCTTTCTACGGGCCATTCAGAGGAGCTGTAAATTCCGCCCCCTCTTTTGGAGACAGGAAAACTTACCAGATGGACCCGGCTAATTCCGGCGAAGCTGTAAAAGAAGCAGGGCTGGACTTACAGGAAGGAGCTGATATTCTTATGGTTAAGCCTGCTATGGCTTATATGGACATAATTTACAGGTTTAAGCAGGATTTTAATGTCCCAATTGCCGCTTATAACGTGAGCGGGGAGTACAGTATGATAAAAGCAGCTTCCCTGGCAGGGTACCTGGATGAAAAACAGGTAGTAATGGAAGCCATGACAGGGATTAAAAGAGCAGGGGCTGACTTAATTATTACATATTTTGCAAAGGAACTGGCAAAGTGGTTATCATGAAATTTAAAAATTCAAAAAAATTATTTAAAGAAGCTAAAAAATATATTCCCGGCGGGGTAAACAGCCCTGTCAGAGCTTATAAAGGCATCGATACAGCCCCGCCATTTATCTCTAAAGCCAATGGCAGCAAGGTTTATGATGAGGACGGCAATGAATATATTGATTTTGTGGGCTCATGGGGACCTATGATACTCGGGCACAACCACCCCGCCATAAGAGAAGCATTGGCAAAACAACTCGAACTCGGCACGAGCTACGGCGCGCCAACCCGGCTGGAAAATGAAATGGCCAGGCTTATAACTGAAATTGTCCCTTCCGTTGAAATGCTCAGAATGGTTAATTCCGGAACTGAAGCAACAATGAGTGCATTAAGACTGGCAAGGGCTTACACAAAAAGAGAAAAAATAGTCAAATTTGCAGGTAATTACCACGGACACGAGGATAGCCTCCTGGCGCAGGCAGGATCCGGGGCTTTAACACACAGTGTTGCAGGAAGTGCAGGAGTTCCTGCTAATGTGATTAAAAATACCATAGTTGCAAATTATAACGATATTGAAGGGATAGAATCCATATTTCGGCATTACGGTAAACAGATTGCAGCTGTTATACTTGAGCCAATTTCAGGGAACATGGGCGTAGTGCCTGCAAAGCAGGAGTTTCTGGATAAATTAAGGGAAGTAACTGATCAATATGGGAGCCTGCTTGTATTTGATGAAGTAATGACAGGCTTTAGAGTTGCTTTAGGGGGAGTGCAGAGCCTGTACAGCATAAAACCGGACTTAACCTGCTTTGGAAAGATTATAGGCGGTGGGCTTCCCGTGGGTGCTTACGGCGGAAAGCGTGAAATTATGGAAATGATTGCTCCATCAGGTACTGTTTACCAGGCTGGAACTTTATCCGGTAATCCACTTACGATGACGGCAGGATTAACAACAATAAAAATCCTGAAAGAAAACCCTGAAATATATGATCAACTTGAAGAAAAAGCACAAAAAATTCAAAAAGGAATAGAAAAAGCTATTATTGAAACGGGCGTTACCGCTAATGTAAATCGGGTTGGTTCAATGATGACAATATTTTTTAGTGATAATCCTGTATATGATTATGACAGCGCAAAAAAATGCGATACAAAAAATTATTCAAAATACTGCAAATTAATGCTTGAAATGGGAATTTACCTTCCTCCTTCCCAGTTTGAGGCGTTTTTTGTATCTTATGCACATTCTAATAAAGATATAGAAAAAACAATTAAAGCAAACGGGTTTGCCTGTGCTAAATTGCTTTAAGAGCCTGATCTAAGGAATAAAGAAAAAATTCTTACACATTGTGTCATGCCGCACTTGATGCGGCATCTATCCGGTAAACATAATAGACAATAGCCCTGACTAAATAGAACCCGCATCAGATACGAGGGTAACACTTACGTAAAAACTTTTTCAATCTTCCTTATTGAATTATCAATATTAACGTTTTGAAAGAAGACAATTCGTCCTATAAAGCAAGGCAGGTTGTCAATTTCCAAACGGTATGTCTTGACAATTCAATCCTGAAGGAGTTTTTAGCTATATGTTAAAAATCAGTCATAAAATTCTCCAATTATAAAAGCTTAGCAAATACATTATATATAATAATTAATGAAAAAAATGATAACAAATTTAAGCGTACAATTGTTTTTATAATAATATAGGGATAAAGGTAAAGTTTTAGTTTAGTTAATTTAGGGGGAAAAAATTATGTCAGAATGCCATATTGATAACAATAACTTAAGTGCGAGCCTTGAATGTTACAGAAACTGGCAAAATGAATTAACTTCGCAAGTAGATGAATTTTGTGATAAAAGATTAAATATTTTTAATGAAGAAGATTGTAATTTATTTAGAGGTTTATCTGATAGTCTTGGAGATATTATTAAAAGACTTGAATCTGCCCAAAGGACACAAGAAGATCGTAAAGCCCTTAACGAAATCAGGTAATTTAAATAAATTTAAACTAGCATATTCAACGAGAAGAATTACATGAAGTTTTGTTGTGTTTCAAGTGACGTATAATATAATAAAAATAATCCATAATGCACGTTATGTGCCAGAAATACAATTATTCTAATAAATAAATGCAAATCCCATTTGTCTAAAATAGACAAATGGGATTTGCATTTGGAGGTGGTAGTTTTGACAGCATTATTCTCTTTTAAAAACAGGGTATTTACAGGAACATTTTTAATAATTTGATGAAGACTCTTGAAGTTTATCCAGCCAGGGCTGGGTTTTACAGCTAAATTCCCTACAAAATTATCAGGGAATTTATTTTTAGGAACAGGGAAAAATTTCTGATTAAGAACCTATCCTGCTTAGTAATTTGATTCATGACAGGACTTACGCAACTAACTCGAAAATGTCTTGATTAGTATATTTTTTCATATAGAAATCCTGTAAGAAGTCTCGGCAAGAGGCTTCTATGCTTTTATTCGGTTTTTTCTTTTTCAAGAATAAATATGTATCCATACAGCAAGCTATATGATTCTTTTGGGCTTTTAATGTCCTTGCTTCACACTGCTCAAAGTGTAAAAATGACTTTAAATCCCTAAAAATTGTCTCAATTATCCATCTTTCTTTGTATAACCTCCAACCTGTATGACTCATAATAGGCGTTTCAAGATTTGTAATAATGTATCTCTTGCAGTGTTTGGCAACTTGAACAGTATGACCTATCCCTCTTGCCTTGCCATACAAGCTTTTTCCTCCATAATATTTATGTAAATCCACCCTTTTTCCATTAAAATTTCTATTCCTTTTTGACAGGCATAAATACTTCCAGCCAAAGTCATTCTGTATAATATTGTGTTAACTTTTTTCTAACTATCTATTAAGACTTAATCTAAGTGTCTAATAGAGGCATACTCTATTTTTTAACTTTTATCAAAAATCAGTTTATAATGCTTTAATTCCACGATTATACCATTCACTCAACGGTTCAGGATGACAAAACGCGTAAGAATTTTTTCTTATCTGCTCTATCATCTCATAAACTACCGCTACATCCTTTTTAAGAGGTCTATCAAAAATTTTAATAAAAAATATAAAAATATAGCAATTTTTGCATAGCGTTTGTTTTTATATTATTAAGGGATATTATTAAAAGGAAATTTTTAACTAGATATAGGGAAAAAGAGGGTTATAGGAATGTCAACTTTTAATTTTAAACTTGGTAATGGGCCAGGGGAATACCCGACATTGGGACACGCTATTGCGGCAAACAGGGCAAAGGTCGCTGACATGTTAGGAATGGACCCTAGTACTTCACTATGGGGAGATCAAGGACTTGTAAGCATATATATGAAAAAAGTTGGAATGGGTCCGCTTTATTGTAATGAAGATAGATGTGCCGGAGACCTGGCTGCAAGAAGAATGCAAGAAGGCGAGTATTCATCTTTATTTGATTCAAGTAAAGGTGAAGGGGCATTGAGGTTTAAAAATAGTGATGAATTTAAAACGCTATATTCAAGTCAACAAACCCCAACAGTTACGCCATCCGCGTCTGGCGCGGTAACTTTATTAGCTGAATCACCACCCACAGTACCTGGTACGCCGATTCCATCAACCCAACCGGCAAGCCCACCTGGCGGAGGAACCAGAGTAACATCGGCAGAACCTGGTAGGCCAGACACAACCGATAGGCCGACTCCAGCAACCCAAACGGCAAGCCCACCTGGCGGAGGAACCGGAGTAACATCGGCAGAACCTGGTAGGCCAGACACAACCGATAGGCCGACTCTAGTAAGCCCATCAGCAGCACCGATAACGCCTGATCAACGATTAAGTGATTTACTGGCAGATTTGCCTGTTACAAGCAGGGAAAAACGTAAATTAGGTAGCATAAATCATACTGTAGAGAGAGACCAGGCCGGAGGCGTAGTAAGAACTATAACTACTACGACATCCACTGGTTCTACTGTAATATTAGAAAATTCTGACAATGACCCCGGCACCGGATTAGATTTCTTAGATAAAGAAGTAGTGGTTCCAGGTGTTGATAGAGAAATAACTAAAGACGCAGAAGGACGTATAAAGATCAAAGACCACACTGCTGAGGGATATGAAGAAACTGTAATAGAAACGGATGGAACCGAGCAAAGATATACTACTAAAATTGTTCCACTCGTACGCGGAGGAACAGCAGAGAGAACTTATGATTCTAATGATAGACTGACTAAAGAGGTAATTACACACTCAGACGGAACAAGAACAACAAGAGCGTTTACTTATGATCCTGAGAGTGGAAACTTGATTAAAGAAGTAGCTGCAGAGCCAGACGGAACAGTCTCAGAATACAAAGATACGGATGGTGATGGTTCCTGGGATGAAAAAGTAGTAAAAACGCCGGACGAAACAGTTTTAAAATACAAAGATAATAATGGTGATGGTGACTGGAATGAAGTAATAGTAACAAAACAGGACGGATCGTCAGAAGTGCACAAACGTATTAATGGCGAGTGGGTACTCCAAGATACCCAGGGAGCAACACCAGTTCCAGCAGCACTTGAGGAGAAAAATCCTTTTGCAACTGTTAATGCCGATGCCCCTAATGCAGCATCGGCTCCAGCTCCACCAGATCCGGCACCGGCAGATACAGCAACACCAGCACCAGCACCGGCTCCAGCTTCACCAGCTCCGGAAGCAGCAGCATCGCCACCTGGCGGGGATGTTAGAAGAACTGAAACTGTTCCAAACAACTTATTCGGAGGAGACACAAGGAAAACTTATGTTGGTGAAAGATTGATTGAAGAAGTACTTGAAAACTCAAGAGGAGAAATAGAGAGAGAAAACAAGTATACTTATAATCCTGAGAATGGAAATTTGATTAAAGAAGTAAAAACAAACTTAAGAAGCGGATTAACAGAAGAGAATACTTATGATCCTGAGAGTGGAAAATTGATTCAACACGTAATTGCAGACTCAGACGGAAAAATAATATATTCAAGAAATTATACTTATGATTCTAATGATAGACCGATTACAGAAGTAATTACAGACTCAAGAAGCAAAGAAACAATAAAGAATACTTATGATCCTGAGATTGGAAAATTGATTAAATCAGTAGTAACGTACCCAGACAAAACAATAATTTCTACTTATGATTATGATAAAGGAATGCTTAAAGAAGTAGTTACAGACTCAAAGGGAACAAGAATGCACAAATATATTGATGGCAGATTTATTGAATACGTAGCTATAGGCCCAGACGGAAAAATAACAGAAACAAGAAATTATACTTATGATCCTAATGGAGAACCTAGTGAAAAAGTAGTTACAGACTCAAAGGGAATAAGAACGTACAAATATATTGATGGCAGTTGGGTACTCCAAGATACCCAGGGAGCAACACCAGTTCCAGCAGAACTTGAGTAGAGAAATCCTTTTGCAACTGCTATAGGAGATAATGACGCAACTATTAACACTGAACTAGCAGCAGCAGCATCAGACGCCCAGGCAGCAGAAAATCTCCATCCAATACCAGGGGCTGCTGATGGTTTTCGTACAGAGCAAGTTAGAGGTAGAGATGGAGAACAAATACTTACAACTTATGATGCTTCAGAAAGACCTATAAGAATTGTAACTTATGATTCAGAGGGAATAGTAAAAACTACAACAACAAACACTTATGATTCTTCAGGAAGGCTTGAAAAAATGGAAACTACAGGTCCGGATGGAAAAGTAAAAACTACAGAAATATACACTTATCATCCTTCAGGAGAGCGTGAAAAAATGGTAAAGACAGGTCCAGGTGGAGAATTAGTTGACAGCAGAACTTATAATGCTTCAGGAAGTCTTATAGAACATAAATTTAGGGATCAATTTGGAGGACTAGCTACAGAAACAAGGACTTATGATTCTTCAGGAAGGCTTGAAAAAATGGAAACTACAGGTCCGGATGGAATAGTAAAAACTACAACAACAAACACTTATGATTCTTCAGGAAGGCTTGAAAAAATGGAAACTACAGGTCCGGATGGAATAGTAAAAACTACAGCAGAATATTCTTATCATCCTTCAGGAGAGATTAGATATAAAGAGGAACATACCAGAACTGGAAGCTATATAGCCACTTATAATGAATCAGGAGATCCTCTAGAAGTGATAAAGAAAGTAGCTCGGATAGGTGGAGGTGAAAATGTAACTACAACAAAATACACTTATAATGATTCAGGAATGCTTCTAACAAGGATAGAGAGAGGTCCGGGTGGAGAAGTAACAACTGAAGAAAAATACACTTATCATGATACAGGAGAGCTTAAAACAAGTGAAGTGATAAATAATAGGAATGGACAATTCAAAAGGGAAACTTATGATCCTTCAGGAAATCTTATAAAAGAGGAAAGGACAGATATGGAGGGAAGATTAATAGAGAGCACTTTTGATGCTTCTTCAGGAAATCTTCTAAAAAAGGTAGAGACAGGTACAGATGGAAGTCAAACTACAACAAAATACACTTATAATGACTCAGGAATGCTTCTAACAGAGGAAAAGACACTTCCGAATGGAGATAAAGTTACAGAAATATACACTTATGATGACTCAGGAATGCTTACACAAAGTGAAGAGCTTAGAGTAGGTGAAGAGGAAGGGACTGGATCAATAGCATATTATGATTCTAACGAAAAGGCTATAGGAGGGTCATATATTAAAAACGGAGAAAGAGTATACTATAAGCTAACTACAGAAGGTGATCTTATACGAGCTACAGAAGTTACAAAAAAAGAGGAAGTCTTCACAACCGAATGAAAGAGTAATAGAGAAAACTTATGATGCTTCAGGAAATCTTCTCTGAGCGTAGCAAAGAGGAAATTATCATTGGCGCACCTTCCAGCCTCCCCTTAAAGTATAACATTAAGTTGCTGGAAAAATTATTTAACTCGTCATTGAGGTTATCTAACCCGAATCACGAATTAGCTTAAAAGCAATTATAACAAGGTTTTAAATAGAGTTAAAATTTAAATTTTCAACATGAAGCAGACTACAAAAATTCTTAGCCACC
>JANQIY010000148.1 GCA_028281965.1 Candidatus Gastranaerophilales bacterium | reverse complement strand
GCATGAATGAGCTTTAAAATGACCGACAAAGCCGGACCATTTTACGCTCCCGCTTCGCAAACAAATATTGCTCAGTCATATCCTGGCTTTTGGCTAATTAGAGATTGGGGTTAATTAATTTTAATCAACTAAATTTTTTGATAAAATTTAGTTGATTATGATAATTGGCGGTTTTCAAAAGTTTTCACTCATAGACTACTCGGGCAAGATTTCCTCTATAATCTTTACCCGGGGATGTAATTTTGACTGCGTATACTGCCATAATAAGGAGTTAATCAGGACTAACGGACATAATAATGTCATAACTCCTGAAAAAATAATGGATTTCTTGAAAAATAGACGTGAAAAACTTGATGCTGTGGTTATAACGGGAGGGGAACCAACTTTACAGCCTGATTTAATAAACTTCATGAGAGAAATCAAACATTTAGGTTTTCTTGTTAAACTCGATACCAACGGCAGCAAACCTGAAATTATACAGGAAGCCTTAAATGCCGAAACCGTCGATTACATTGCCATGGATATAAAAGCCCCGCCGGAAAAGTATTTTGAGATTACAAAAAAAGAGATAGATCCTCAAAAAATACAACAAAGTATAAATATAATCCAAAATTCCGGTATAGGGCATGAATTCAGGACGACTGTCGTGAAATCACTGCTGTCAGAGGCTGATATTTGCATAATAGCTGAACTTGTCGGGAATTCCCGGCTTATGTTGCAAAAATACAGACCTGCTAAAGGCCTGGATATGCAGGAAACTTATAGTGACGGGGAATTTTCCGGGCTTTGTGACAGGCTCTGCTCTCAGGGATGTAACTGTCTTATAAGGTAATTTATTTCAATGACGGGCTAATAAGAGTTTTTGTCTTCAACCAGGCTTAAATTCAGGGTGATAAATGCGTAAGAATTTTTGTTATCTGCTTAATTCCGGCCAAAAATCAGTTAATTTGATAACCCGGTCTAAGTTTTCACCGGATAAAGAGCAATACTCCAGTAAACTGCCTCCTGCAATTTCATAAGTTTTACTCATAAATTCTAAACTTTCCACTAATTTTTTATAAGAAATGCCATTCCTGCTTGGGTAATATACGGTACTAAATTCATCAGAATCAATTACATCCAGGTCTAAGTGGATATAAAGATACTTATATTTTTCAGGGTTTAATAATTTAGGTATAGATTCAGTTAACTCCTGAGTATCGGAAGGTATAATCATTTTTATGTTTTTATCTTTAATAAATTTAATTTCAGGCTCATCTAAGTCCCTTTGGCCAATTAAAAGAACGTTCTCAGGATTTAGCTCAGAGTATGCCAGGTTTAAAATAGTTTTATCTCCTTCTCCTAATAATGTCCTTAATGGCATCCCATGAAAATTTTTACCTGGTGAGGATTCAGGTGTATTTAAGTCCCCATGCGCATCAAACCAAATAACTCCCAAATTTTCATAAATATTATTTAAGTAACTCACAGGAGCAATTTCTATTCCGCAATCGCCGCCTAAGCTGAATATTTTATCCGGCTTAGTCTCATTTAAAATATTTTTAGCTGTATTTAAATTATTTAAAATAATTGAATAATTATTAATTTGATTTTTTGTTTCTGATTTTTCAGATTCATCAGGATTTAAGTGTGTAAAGTCAAATTTTCCCTTTAATACGTTATAAATAAGATCGGCACTGGATTTTATAATATATGCACTTCCTGCTCCTTGCCACTGAGGAAAATATAAATAGCTTGTTTTCATGAAGTTAATGCACCTTTTTTCTATATTTTGTATTTTTAAAAGCTTATTTATTAAGTTTTGCTCCTTCCTCTTGTCTTCCGAAGCCATGTTGATAATCCTCAAGCTGTCATTTGCAAGGAAATGACATTTCCGGAGTTGTCAACATGATATCGGGAGACTACCCTCCTTCCAGGAATGACAGTGTTTATAGAAAAAGAAAAAGTAAGGGTTTTGCCCTTACTAATATAACTTATCTTGAGGAGAAAATAAAAATTTCCGGTTATCGAATCCTTATCTCTGGCATTTGCCTGATAAAGATTGGTTATGCCAGGTTATGCCATCCAGCCGGAGCTCCCGCTTCTTGAAAACCCGTAACCTGCTGTTCTTCCTGGCGCTGCAAAAGGAGCTGTCATTACTGTATCAATTGGAGCATGCCTTAGAGGTCTCATAGGGCGAAATCCTCCAAAGCCGCCAAATCCTCCAAATCCGCTAAAACAGCTGAATCTACTGCTAAAGCTGCTAAATCCATTACCTCTGAAACTGCTAAAACTGCCGCTAAAACCGCTAAAACCCCACATAAATAAGTACTCCTCGCCATTTTTTCTCACACAATGTATTTTCGCTAAAATTAAGTTTTAAAAATTTTTAAGAAAATAAATTTTTTCTTTTACCTCTATCTCGTATTAATATAAAAACAATTATAATGAAAAAGTTGCTTTTTTTATTTTCAATTGTTAAGTTTTATTAACAAAACGGTTTAAATTCCCTTACAGAAAGGGTTTTCTTTCTTTGTGGTTATTTACAGAACCTTGTATTATAATAACCATCGTGAATTTTTGAGGAAAAACTGAATTGCAAGTTTATAAGGAATTAAAAAAAGGCCTGTTAAAAGATACCAGCCTGGCTCTGGGGGTTTTTGACGGAGTGCATGCGGCTCATCAGAAAGTTATTCAGGAAGCTGTGGAAAAAGCCCGCAGGATGAACCTTATTTCTGCTGTTGTGACTTTTTCTGAGCACCCGAGGCAGCTGATTTATGGTATTACGCCGAACGTGATTACGCTTTTGGAGGATAAATTGCAATTTTTCCGGGAGCTGGAGGTTGATGCGGCTGTTGTGATTAATTTTACCGAAGAGCTTGCGAAAATGACGGCTGAGCAGTATTTAAAAAACGTCTTGCAGGAATGTCTTGGCGCAAAGAGTATCACTGTCGGCTATAACCACAAATTTGGAAGCGATAAGCGCGGGACAAGCGATTTTTTACAGGAATACGGGGACAGGCATAATATACTTATAAATATTGTGCCTCCGGTAAAAATCAACGAACATACAGTAAGCAGCACTGTAATAAGAGGGTTTATTGAAGCCGGGGATGTGGCGTCCACGCGGGAATTTCTTGGCAAGCCCTTCAAAGTCAGGGGACTGGTAGTGGAGGGTAAGCGCCTGGGAAGGACTATAGGATTTCCCACGGCTAACCTGGAGCTTGCTCCAAGTCAGATTTTGCCTTTAAGAGGGGTTTATTCTGGAGCGGTAAAGCTGGACGGACGGGAATATAGTTCTATAATCAATGTCGGCAGGCGTCCTACGGTTGGGGAATTTGAAAAAGACCTTGTAGAAGCCCATATCCTGAATTTTGACCGGGATATCTACGGGGAAACTATAGAAGTTATTTTTCTCGAAAGAATCCGGGATGAAAAGAAGTTCGGCTCACTAGAGGACTTAAAACGCCAGATAGAGCTAGATTGTGAAGCTGCAGCCCGGAATAAATCAATTTTATGATGCGGTTTAAGAGTAAAAAATTCTTTATATCCGGTTATTACGGTCATTACAACTTTGGCGACGAGGCCATATTAAGCTCTATTATTTCAGGAATCAGGAACAGGATCCCGGGTTCGGATATAGCCGTGGTGTCCGCATCTCCAAAAAGGACAAAAGAATATCACAAGTGCGAATCTGTACATAAATACGACATCCCAGGCATTTTAAAAGGAATTTTAGGCTGTGATGTGTTTATTAGCGGGGGAGGCAGCCTGTTTCAAGATGTGACAAGCTTTAAAAGCCTGTGTTATTATCTGGCAATGCTTTTTACGGCAGTGCTTTTAAACAAGAAAACTTTTGTATACGCCCAGGGGATTGGGCCTTTAAGGAGTAAAACCTCAAGGTTTCCGGCATTTTTTGTGCTTAAGAAGGTAAGTTTAATAACGGTACGGGACGAAAAAAGCGGGAAATTCCTGGCTGACGCGGGGATAAATTCGGTTGTCACGGCTGATCCTGTCTGGGCCCTGGACTATACACCGGCAGCAGAGACCGGGGAAGGCCTAAAAATAGGCATACAGCTTAGAGAGTGGGAGGGACTGAATGAGCAAAAATTAAATATCCTTGCTGATGTGATTATGGTGAATTTTAAAAATACAGGAGCTGAAATACTGTTAATTCCACTTCAGAGCCCGGGAGATTGTCGAGTCCTGGAGGGTTTAAGCGATATTTTCAGCCGGAAAGGATTTTTACGGCAAACACGTTTATTGCCTGATATGGGAATTGAAGAAGCAATAGAGGAAATAGCCGGGCTTGATTATATGATAGCGATGAGATACCATGGCGGACTGGTTGCGGTGAAATACCGCGTGCCTTCGCTGTTTTTATCTTATGACCCTAAAGTAACCGCGCTTTCCGGGGAAACATCGCTTCCCTGTATTGCGGTTGAGGATATTGAATTTGACAATCTGGACAGGGAATTAAAGCATCTAATTCATCATAAGCGGGAGATAAGGGAAAGATTAAGGGCTTTTTCTGCTATTCAAGCAGAAAAAGCCCTCGAAAATATGACTTACCTGGAAAAATTGCTTTTTTAAATTAGTTGATGCTTGTTATTTCTTGTTTTACGGCATTTATCTTGTCCTCAAGAGTTTCTTTTCCTTCAAGTAAACCCCTGTGACTTCCAGTTACAAAGTAAATTGCTTTAATACTATGATATTCATCAAGAGGAACTCCAGCTTCTCTATCTACTCCATCCAGCTTGTCAAAACCAATTCCAAGCGTTCTTAATCTACACTCAGTTTCTCTGGCTTTATCATTCCGGTCTGAGAAATTACCAATATTTACTATAACTCCCTTAAAAGACGGTACTGAAAATCCTGTATGCATAGTTTTTGCTCCTGTATATTTTAATTTCGTATATACAAAAACTGTAAAGCTAAAAATTTCTCCACCATAAAAAATTGTTAAGATAAACTTTACATAAAAGACTAAAATCAGACAGCAAAGCGGAAATGCGCAATGTCCCCGTCCTGAACCACGTATTCCTTGCCTTCCAGGCGTGTTAAGCCTTTTTCCCTTGCTGCCGCATAAGACCCGCAGTTGATGAAGTCCTGATAACCTGTAATTTCCGCCCGGATAAACCCTTTTTCAAAATCCGTATGAATCACCCCGGCTGCCTGCGGGGCTTTTGTCCCGGCACGGATTGTCCAGGCTTTTACCTCTTTTTCCCCGGCCGTAAAAAACGTCCTGAGCCTTAGAAGTTCATAAACCTTCTTAATCATCTTTTCAGCGCCTGTATCCTCAATCCCGGACTCCTGAAGATACTCCTTTGCCCCTTCCCGGCCAAGGGAAACCAGCTCAGCTTCAAGTTGCGCGCTTACTACAGCAACTTCCGCCCCGTGTGTTTTGGCATATTCCCTTACCATATCAACCATAGGGTTGTCTTCTCCTGTAATATTGTCTTCAGATACGTTAGTTACGTAAATTACAGGCTTTACAGTAAGCAGGTGAAGGTTTTCTACAAAAGTTCTTTCTTCTTTTTCAAATATATCAACAGAAAACGGCTTGCCGGAATTCAAAATCCCCGCCAGTTTATCAAGTGCCCGGTTTTCTGCAATAGCCTCTTTTTCCCTTGCTTTAACGTTTTTCAGGATGCGGTCCTTTCTTTTTTCCACAGTCGCAAGGTCAGCCAGCGCAAGTTCCAGGTTAATCGTTTCTATATCGCTTAAAGGGTCGGGTTTTTCTGAAACGTGGACTATATTGTCGTTTTTAAAACACCTTACAATATGTATAATTGCATCAACTTCCCTTATATTCGCCAGAAACCTGTTTCCAAGACCCTCTCCCTTGCTTGCTCCTTTCACCAGCCCTGCTATATCGCAAAATTCAATTGCGGTAGGGACGATTTCCCCTGGCTTGACAATTTTTGCAATGGTTTCCAGCCGCTCATCAGGGACGATGACAATTCCCCTGTTTGGCTCAATTGTGCAAAACGGGTAATTAGCGGCCTCTGCTTTGCCTGATGCGGTTAAAGCATTAAATAAAGTTGATTTTCCTACGTTTGGAAGTCCTACGATCCCGGTTTGAAGCATATTTCCAGTTTTTTATTGACTGTATTCCGATCCTTTTAAATTGTAGAATAAAAACACAAAAAAAGATTCCATAAGTAAGTAGGTAACAAAAAAATTTTCCTTTTGGCCCTCCCACCACCTCAGACGTTGTGGGCAAGGTTGCGAAGCAGGAGGGCTCTTCTGCTTTAATTTATAATTTCATTGGGGTGCTGGTCTTTTGTGTCAAGGTCGAACTTTTTATGTATAGATTTTAAGGCCTCTTCAGCTTTTTCTTTTGCGACAAGACAGCTAATCTTGATTTCGCTGGTGGAAATCATTTTTATATTGATCCCGGCTTCTGAGAGAGCGTCAAACATGCCTGCCGCTACGCCGGGTCTATCTACCATTCCAGCTCCTACAAGGCTTACTTTAGCAATATTATTATCTACAACTATTTCTGCCGCTTTAATTTCCTGCCTTACCCTTTCTAAAACGCTTATGGCGTTATTAAGGTCGTTTTCATGCACTGTAAAAGCAATATTATTAACTTCATCCTCTTCCATTGACTGAATAATCATATCAACGCTAATGTTATTCTCTGAAAGCGTTCCGAAAATCCTTGCTGCAACGCCGGGTTTATCCGGAACTTTTAAAATAGCTATTCTTACTTGCTTTAAATCAGCTGCTATGCCTGTTACCGGTCTGTATATTTCCATGTTTTCGTCTCCTACTACTAATGTGCCTGGGTCTTCAATGTTGAAACTGCTTCTAAGCCTTAAAGGGACTTTAAACTGCTTTGCTGTTTCAACCGATCGCGGGTGAAGGACTTTTGCCCCTACTCTTGCGAGTTCCAGCATTTCCCCGTAAGAAACCTGGTCTAGCCTGCTTGCTTTTGGTACTATACGAGGATCTGCCGTATAAATTGCGTTAACATCCGTATAAATATCGCATCTTTGAGCTTTTAACGCTGCTGCAATAGCTACTGCTGAAGTATCAGAGCCGCCCCTGCCAAGCGTGGTAATTTCGCCGTCAGGCGTGATTCCCTGAAATCCCGCGGCTATTACGATTTTATTTGCATCAAGATGTTTTTGAATCTTATCTGTTTTGATATCCACTATTCTTGCCCTGGAATGCACGCTCTCCGTAATTATTCCGATTTGTGACGCCAGCATGCTTACCGCAGGACAACCGGCTTCCTGTATTGCCATCGCCAGAAGCGATATTGATACCTGCTCGCCTGAGGAAAGGAGCATGTCCATCTCTCTTGTGCAGGGGGTCGGTGAAATTTCACCGGCAAGTTTTACCAGGTAGTCAGTGGTTTTTCCCATAGCTGAAACTACCACCACCACTTTGTTTCCATTTCTATATTCTTTTATGACGGCTTTTGCCGCATTTTTTATTCTTGTCGAGTCTGCAACCGATGTTCCACCGAATTTTTGTACTACTAAAGCCATTTTTATTCTTTCTTAACCAATCTCTACTTACAATCCTTATTTTTCCCGGGAATTATTTTTCACATCCCGTAATTGAAATAGTCTATCATAATAATGTTTGATATTTATGATGTGACTTGCGTTATTTTTTGAGTTCACATTTTTAAGTCGCTTTTATTTTTGTTGTTGTTTGTTAATTATATCTTCAAATTTCTTTTTGCGGTCAAGTTTTTTGAGATTCTCTTCAAAATAAATTCTTATTAAGTCTTTTTGGGACGGGTAAGTTTCATTGAGTCTTATAAGTTCGTTTTCAAAGGCTTCAAAATCACCCAATTTTGCTTTTAAGTAAGCTATATTTGAATGTGCTCCTATATGGTCAGGTTCTTTTTCCAGCACTTTAATATAGTACTGGGTTGAATTTATGTAGTGTTCTTCTTTTCGCTCAAGATCGCCTTTTTCCTCATAAGCCACGCCAATCAGGAAAAAGGCATAAGTAAGGTCCGGCATTTTAAATACAATCCGGTTCAAAAAAGAAATGGCATCATCGTATTTTTTAAGTTTAATTAAGGCTTCACCTTTTCCCGTTATCGCTGCTATGTTGTCAGGTTCAATATTAAGAGTGTTGTCAAGCTTTTGAATGGAGTCTTTCATTGTGTTTGGATCTCTTTGGAGGATTATCCCGTAGATCATATTTACCTGGGCGGAATCCGGAGCCAGTTGGTAGGCCTTTCTTATCTTCCTGATTGCTTCCTTGATTTCTTCTATTTCGCTGTAGGCCACGGCACAGCCTACGTAGGAATCTATATGGTTATAATCGCTTTCTATGGCCTTTTCATAGTATTCAATTGCCTGTTTATACTGACACATCATAGTATAGGCAGATGCGATAAGATAATTTGCCTCTGTTTTTTTTATAGAATACTTTGCGGCGTTTTTATAATGCTCGATAGCTTTGTGAAAATCGCCTTTTACGGAAGAAATTGCTCCCAGTTTCATATGTGCTTCGATATATCTTGAATCCCGCTCGATAACTTTTTCCAGTATTTCCCGGGCGCTGTCAAGTTCGCCGATTTCCGCGCGGGAAAGCGCAAGGTAATACATCGCCCTCTGGTCTTCCGGTTTTAATTTAAGGGCTTTTTCAAGTTTTTGCACAGCTTCAAAATGTTCGCCCATGCGCTGAAGAGCAATTCCCCAGGAAGAATATACCTCCGCATTATCCGGGTTTGTCTTTGCTGCAAGGGCATAGCAGTCCATGGCATTATCTTTTTTTCCTAATTCCAGCATTATTTCAGCAAGGTTTACCTGAAAATCGGCTTTTGTCGGGTTCATTTTTACCGCAGTTATTGCTTTATCAAAGGCTTCTATGTATTGTCCTTTTTTTGCAAGGACAACGGCATAATAATGCCAGTTTTCAGAATTTTGCGGCTGCAATTGCGTTGATATTTCGATTTTTTCTATGGCTTCATCGTATTTTTCAAGTTCTGTAAGCACCACTCCAAGTAAAAATACTCCCTGAGCCACTCTGGGATTAATTTCCACCGCTTTTCTGAATTTTGTTTCGGCCAGCAGTTTCTTTTCCTGGCGGGCAAGCGAAATTCCCCAGTTTATGTAGATTTCCGGATCTTCCGGTTTTAATTCCAGGGCTTTTTTATATTTTTCTTCCGCTTCCTCAAACTTTTTCAGCTCTACAAGCGCTGCTCCCCATAACATAAAGGATTTAACGTTTTTTGGGTCTATTTTAATTGCCTGGCGGAATTTTTCGATGGCTTCTTTATACCTTTCCGTTGAAGCCAGGGCAATTCCCCAGTTGTTAAAGCTTTCGGTGTTCAGCGGGCTCATATATGTTGAAGATTCGAATTTTTTAATGGCCTCTTCCATTTCCCCCTTGTTAGCAAGGTATACCCCCCAGTTTACGTAAGCCTTTGAAGGGATCGCAGCCCGCTTTGTAACTTCATTATAATCAGCGAGTGATTTATTAAACCTGGATATTTTTTGAATAAGGTTTTTTAAAAATTTGAACATTTGTTGTCCTTAAGCTTCGGAATTTATAGGGTTTATCTGGTATAAAAAACTGCTGATACCAGCTTTTATATTAATTATAACTGAACTCAAGCTGCCGCCTGTAAAAATTTTGTAAATAGCAACTTGAGTTATACCTGAACTACCGGTTGTATTTTTCAAAATCCCATAACCTGAACCGTTCCGGATATAGACGAGGGCTATGCGATAACGGGAGTGACTATAGTAGCTCATTCATGTACACCGTCTTTTTATAAGTCCGTAGTAAGTGACAATTCAAGTTAATTACAAACAAAAAAAATTAACATTTATTATAATATGTAATTATATCAAAAACGGTTTTTCATTTTATAGTAATATTTGAAAGTAGTCATGAAATTAATAAGGCTAATATTTAACTTTGATTACTAATTGCGTATATGCAAGATTTGCCAAAACCCGCTCGCAGTCATTCCATAGGTGCGGGTTTTAACTATGCGGGCAAAGACTTTCTATGTGGAACAACTCGGTGAGATTGATTTTATCAGGAACAAAAGGGCAAAATACCTTAGAATTACTGTCAAGCCCTGCGGAAAAGTAAGGGTAACCCTGCCGGCAAGGTGTTCTTACAAAGAAGCTATGGGGTTTGTCCTGCAAAAAATCGACAGGATAAGTGAGTGTATTGGAAATATCAATGCAAAAAAACAGGTGTTTAATGAGAATTCGGTCTTTAAGATTGGAAATCACAGGTTGGAGATTAGCGGGTATTCCGGACAGAGGTGTAAATTTGTCCTGAAAGACGGCCTGCTCAGGTTTTATTACCCTGAAACAAAGCCCGTAGAGGATATTCATGTCCAAAATGAGATCAGGAAAGCCCTTATTCATTTACTAAGGTTAGAAGCCAGGCTTTATTTGCCGGAAAGGGTCGAGCAAATCGCCGGGAAATATAATTTTAAGTACAAAAAAGTTTTTGTGAAAAACCTGAAAACCCGCTGGGGAAGCTGTTCTTCTGTTAACAACATTAACCTGAACCTGCATTTAATGAGGCTTCCTGAGCATTTATCGGATTATGTTATTATCCATGAACTTGCACATACCCGCGAAAAAAACCATGGCAAGGGTTTTCGCACCCTATTAGACAGTTTTGTGGGGGATTCAGTAAAACTTGATAGGGAATTAAAAAATTATTCAACCCAATTATAAGTAGATAAGAAAAGATTCTTACGCATCTTGTAACCCTGAACCGCTGGCTGAATGCTATAATCGAGGAATTAAAGCAGTGTGAATCTTTCAAACAAAACCTGTAAGACCTTTCGCAAATCAAAGCAAATTTCTCACGGCTCAGGATGAAACATATGTAAAATTTTTTTAACTTTCCTTATTATAGTGGTCTGAAGAATTTTTTCGGTAATAACGCATATGTCATTCCAGGGAATGAAAGCGACGTGGAAATCTCTCCAGCTTATCATTAAAATTAGAATAACCCGTTTTTTATTACGGATTCCACCTGACTACAGCCGTACCCCAGGTCAAGCCTGCGCCAAATCCGCTTAAGACAAGCAATGACGGGCTTTTTATAAAGCCTTCCTCCACGGCTTCTGTCATGGCAATTACAATTGATGCCGCTGATGTATTACCGTATTTATGAAGGTTTATAAAAAATTTTTCCCTTGAAACCTTAAGCCTGTCTGCTATTGATTCTATAATCCGCGCATTTGCCTGGTGTAATATGAAGCAATCTACCTCTTCAAGGCTTACTCCTACTTTATCCACAGCTTTTTTTATTGATACAGGGACTGTGTTTACCGCAAATTTATAAATTTCCCGCCCGTTCATGTAGACATATGAATCTTTCAGCGTATTCTGAGCTACCAGCGGGCAATTCTTGCCGCTCAGGGGAATTTTAAGTTCCTCTCCCCTGGAGCCGTCTGCTTCCATATCAACGTATAATATACCTTCTTCTTCGCTTCTGGTAACTACCATAGCACCTGCGCCATCTCCGAAAAGCACACAGGTTGAGCGGTCTTCCCAGTTAATAAAACGTGAATGCACATCAACAGAGGCTAAAAGGATATTTTTATATATCCCGGACGCTATAAAGCTTTTTGCAACATTTAAACCGTAAACCAGTCCGCTGCATGCTGCTGTTATGTCAAAAGCAGCGGCGTTAACGCATTTTAATTCCTTTTGGATTTCGCATGCCGTTGATGGGTATAGATTATCCGGCATTGACGTGGCGCAAATTATCAGGTCTATTTCCTCAGGATTAACCCCTGCAAGCCCAAGAGCATCATGGCTCGCCTTTACCGCAAGCCCTGTACCTGTTTCTTCCGCTTTTACAACTCTTCTTTGTTTTATGCCTGACCTTGTTGAAATCCACTCATCATTTGTATCTACGATTTTCTCAAGGTCACTGTTCTTTATGACCGTTTCCGGCAGGCCTTTGCCTATGCCGATAATCTTTGATGAAAAAAGTTTATTATTCATGTTTACTTAACTCGTATAACCTGGATATCTTGCCGTTTACATCCTTTTCCACGGCCTCTTTAGCGAGCTTAATCGCATTTTTAATAGCATAAGCCTTGCTGCTCCCGTGTCCAATGACGCAAGTCCCTTTAATTCCAAGTAATAAAGCTCCTCCGTATTCGTCAGAATCTGTTCTCTTTTTCATGTTCATGAGCGCCGGTTTTGCGATTAAAGCGCCTATCTTTGCCAGAAGTGATTTATTAACCTCGCTTTTGAACAATTCCAGTACCATTTTTGCAACACCTTCTGTAACTTTTAAGGTTACATTGCCCACAAAGCCGTCACAGACTACAACATCGCAGTAACCCATGAACATTTCACGGCCTTCGACGTTTCCTATGAAATTGAGTGTTTCCTGCTTTTCTTCGAGAATTTTATATGTCTGCTGCACAAGAGGATTGCCTTTTCCCTGTTCTCCTCCTATGTTTAAAATCCCCACTCTTGGGTTTTCAACCCCCAGGACTTGTGAGCAAAAAGAACTTCCCATAATTGCAAACTGGTAAAGCATTTCCGGTTCACAAGCGCTGTTTGCCCCGGCATCCAGCATTAAAACATGCCTGTCCATTGTAGGAAGAAGTACGCCGATTGCCGGTCTGTCTATATTAGGCAGTCTGCCCAGCCCAAAAAGGGATGCGGCCATGGCTGCTCCTGTGCTTCCTGCTGCTACCAGGGCCTGGGAGTTCCCTTTTGCAACCTGCTCAACCGCTACTACTATAGAAGCGTTTTTTTTCTTTCTTAACGCGCTTCCCGGGGCTTCATCCATTCCAATTACTTCATCAGCCCTTACCAGGTCAATATCCAGGCCTTTTATATTATATTTGCCAAGCTCAGCACGAATCTTTTCCAGTTTTCCAACAAGCTGAATTGGTATATTATAATCACGTGCCGCAAGGACTGCCCCTTTTACGATTTCTAACGGGGCATGATCTCCACCCATCGCATCAACTGCTACTCTTACTGACATCTTTTTCCCTTTTTCCTACTATAAAAGTATTTTGTCCTGTTTATTATATTTTTTCACTGACCTTTTTACCGTCATAAAATCCGCATGATGAGCAAACAGTATGAGGTTTTGTCATTTCTTCACAGTTTGGGCACTGGACTACAGTTGGAATTGTTGCTTTCCAGTTTGATCTTCTGTGTCCCTGTGCGCATTTACCTGTTTTCTTCTTTGGTACTGCCATTTTTTTTGTTTCCTATAAGTTTAATTTTCATCAAGTTTATTTTCCGAAAAACGCTTAAATACTTCAAGTCTTTCATCAATAATTTCTTCACCTTCATTGAACTTTACCTGCTGAAGCCCGGGACAGTCATCCTTACACAGCTTTTTATTCGGTAAATTTAAGATAATTGACTGATAAATTAAATTTTTAATATTAACTTCCCCGGTGCCGTTCAATTCTTCAACAAATTCGTTTTTACCGAGTTCATAATCTTTTTGATTAGCTGGAACCACGTTTTCGCTGACAAAATTTTCATTTATTTCTACATCTACTTGATGTGCATAGCTTTCTAAACACCTGTCACACTGCAAAAGCAGGTCTGCTTTTATTTCTCCGCTTACATTTACATCAAAATTGTTGACTGAAGCTGTTAAGTTAGCCAGGACCCTGTCTTTCAGCTCAATTTCTTCTATATAATCAAAAAAACTTATTTCCAGTTTTTTACCGGCTGTTTTTTTTATGTCTTCAACACTGACTTTCAAAGTTTTTTCCACTTCCTGAAAATTAAATCTTTATATTTTCTTTATATCTAGAATTTTATTTGATACAGGAGGTTTGTCAATAAAATATCCTAAAATGAGTTAGTTTTCGTTAAATTGGGCATGAATAAGAATGTGCTTCCGGTAATAGTTACTTATTGAAATCGCTATAGTAATAAAATTTTTAAAATCTTTTTATAATATTATAAAAGGAGATTTTCCCTGAAATTAATCTACTAATTATGGGGTAAAAATTATACTAAGCTATAATTGGCTTTACATACCTTAAAACGGGAATTTATTTTTAAGCATGAAAAACCGGGAAAAAACAAAAATTGGCCTGATAAACTTCACAAATTGCCTGCCGATAAACTACAGTCTTGAGCAGTATAAACCTTGCGATACCGAGTTTATATACGGAACCCCCGCTGAATTAAACAGGTTAATGTCAGAAAATAAAATTGACGTTGCGCCGATTTCTTCTTATGAGTATTTAAGGTATAAAAACCTCTACACGCTTATAAAATCCGCCTGTATAAGTTCTGACGGCGAATGCGGAAGTGTGATCCTGTTTTCAAATGCGGATATTAACAGCCTTAATCATTGCAAAATCGGTGTCCCCATCGATTCAGCGTCGTCTATCGCTTTATTAAAGATCATTTTAAATGAATTCGGCAATGAAACCGTAAACATAAATTTTATGGAACATAAATATGAGCATACACCTCAGAAGTACCTGAACTCCGGGTTCGATGCCGTCTTATTTATCGGGGACAATGCCCTGAAAGAGAATACGGCGAATAAAAATCAGGTTTTACGCTATGATATTGGAAAACTGTGGAAACAGGTTACAGGGTACCCGGCGGTATTCGGGACATGGGCAGCAAGAACCGCCTGGGTGAATGAAAATCAAGACGAATTTTTAAGGATAAATAATTTAATCATTAAAGCAATTGAAACAGGTTTAGGAGTATACTTTAATGAAATACTAAATGAAGCTTCAGCCGGGCTCAAGCTTGATCGACAGATTATAAGGGAGTATCTGGGGCAAAAAATTCAATATAAATTTACCGGTAAACATGAGAAAAGTTTAGACATATTTAAAAAATTAAATAAACTATATAATGAAAAAAACTGCATTTTATAAAAATATGAAAAATTTATGAAAAACGATATTAAAAAAGCCGTATATTCAACTTTATTAGCAATAGTAATCCTGCTTCTCCTTGGTTATTCCTACGACTACTATAACTCACGGACACCTGTAGAATACGTGATTTCTACAATAGAAAAATTTAACAAATCGCCTCAAAGCGTTTTTGTCAGGGCCTGGCGGATTATAAAGAATAATTATGTTGATAATACTTACAATAACCAGGACTGGGAAAAATGGAAAAACCGCTATGAATCAGAAATTAAAACAAGAGAAGACTTTAAAGTAGCCACAAAAAGTATGCTTGCCAGCTTAAATGACCCCTATACCAGGTTCCTGCCCCGGGAAGAGTTTGAGGAGCAAAATAGAAATATTGACTCAAAACTTCAGGGAATCGGTGTGCATATAACGGAAAAAGACGGTGAAATCATCATAGTAAGCGTCATAGAAGGCACCCCGGCCCAAAAATACGGGATTAAAAGCAAGGATAAAATCTTAAAAGTAGATGGTACCTCCACAAAAGGGCTTTCTCTTCCAGATGTTGCCGAAATGGTCAGGGGAGAGAGTGGTTCAGAGGTGGTTTTAACAGTTCAAAGAGGCAAAAATGTACTTACAAAAAGTATTATCAGGGAAGAAATTAAAATTAAAACGGTTAAGTTTAAAATGTTTGATAAAAACATAGCTTATATCAGGATATTGAGCTTTATAAGCACTAATACCGCTGATGAAGTCCGGGATGCGCTGGGTAAAATAGGTGATTCAAAGGGAGTAATAGTTGACGTAAGGGGAAATTACGGCGGGCTTCTCTCAAATGCTGTTTATATCTCAAATATGTTTATAAAATCCGGGACAATAGTTAGCATAGTTGATCGAGACGGAAATAAACAGGACTATGACGCGAAACCGGGGCTGTTTCTTGTCAGTAAACCCGTTGTAATACTTGTAGATGAGTCTTCGGCAAGCGCAAGCGAAATTTTCAGCGGGGCGATGAAAGACCATAAGAAAGCCTTTCTTGTCGGGGAAAAGACTTATGGAAAAGGCCGGGTACAGATGATAAGCAGGCTTCCTAACGGCTCAGGAATTAATTTTACGGTAGCAAAGTACCTTACCCCGCTGGGAACGGACATTGACCACAAAGGCATAGAACCTGATTATATCGTAGAGGTCGATGGAAATGGTTTTTCAGAGGAAGCCGACGGCAAAACCTATTCGGAAAAGGACGATTTACAGCTAAATAAGGCTGTAGAAGTCCTTCTTGAACAAATTTAGCTTTCTTAACCTTATAGCGGTAGAGAGCTGACTGCCAAAAAATTCTTACAAATACGTAAGGGTTGTCTATGCTATTTTACCCCGAAAGTGTGAAATCCCCCTGCAGAAATAGATGTGAAACCTGTCTGGGATGTTATCTGGGTTGGCACGTTCCTATCTATAGTATTCCCCAGCCCTAACTGCCCATAACTATTAGATCCCCAGCACCAGGCAGTCCCGTCAGACTTTAAGCCGCAGGTGTGATCCCATCCTAATTCAATAGATGTGAATCCTGTTTCGGCTGTTATTTGTGTTGGCACACTCCTATATGTAGTATCCCCCAGCCCTAACTGGCTATAATTATTTCTTCCCCAGCACCAGGCAGTCCCGGCCTTTAACCC
>JANQIY010000087.1 GCA_028281965.1 Candidatus Gastranaerophilales bacterium | reverse complement strand
TAATTAGGGTTTGCTGATTAATTCAAAAAGGACCAGGTTTCTGGCCGGTTAAAGTTTAACCGCCGATCAAGTGCAAATGCTCCAGCAGAAAAACTCGGTATTTTCTTTCTTTTGACGTCCAAAAACAGGTAAAAATAATTTAGAAGCGCTACTTTCAGCCATTTCTCCAGGTTCATAACCAGGAATACAACGGCAATGGCTGTCTCTGACGTTTTAGACAGCTTACACATTATCTTTGATAAGCTGAACCGGCGCTTAGCCTGACCAAATTTGCCTTCAATTGGTATGCGGTCTATCTCATCCTGGCGGGCCATTTTTCGGGACGCCCTTCTTTTTGATAAATCCTTGGGCGGTCTCCCAAGAGGAGGTCCAGAAATGCGGACACCATGTTTTTTGCAATACTTGATGTTATTTCGATTCCGATAAATTTTATCCACATGAACACTGGATGGATAAGCACCAAATCGCTTCTTATAAGAACGGATCTGAGCAATGAGATCAAGCGATTCATTGTAGTTGTCCCAGTCCAACCGGTCCAAAAAACAAAACCCGTCGACCAGACTGGCTGATATTTTAGCGCCAAACTCTGTAGATGCACCGGCCTTACCTCTTTTAATCGGTCTGACATGGGGTTGAGAGATACTGACAATCCGATCCTCAATTTTGTTTTGGTGATGGTCATGCATCCATTGTTGTTGCCGAAGCACTTCATTAATCACCAACAAATTTTTATATTGAGTGTTATCCAAAGCAAAGAGGCTGTATTGCTCTTTGGAAAGCCTTTTTATGGTTTTTAAATTTCTTGCCAGATATCCGAGTTGCTTTCGCATTGTTTTGCGTCTTTTGGCTTTTGACAGCCTTTTACTTTTTGCGGCAGCTAAGAAATTCTTGCGTGCTTGTCTCCGGTAGGTACGCGGTTTCTTTCTGATTCCAATATATGGTTCATGGAGTACATCAATGATCTTTTCACTTTTTTCTCTGGCTTTGTTTAAAAGTTTCAGGTCTGTCGGGAAAGTGATATCTGCTGGGGTACAGCTGGCATCAATCAAGAGCTTCCCTTTGTTTTTCGGAGGGGCGCCACCATCGTTCAAATCATCATCCTTAGATGTTTTCTTGTACGGCTTTTCTTCCAGGGCAATGGTTTCGTTAATTTCGGAGATCATTTCTCGAGTGAGTCTTTTCCTGAAGCTTACAAACATGGTCGGATGGAAAGGCGGCTTTTCAATATATTCTTTGAAACCAAGGAAATACTGGAGGTATGGATTCTCACGGATCTGTTCAACGGTCTCCCTGTCGCTGGTGCCAAGACGCTCTTTAATAATCAGAGCTCCGAGTGCGACCCGGACTGATTTTGCAGGTGGCCCATCTCCTGATCCTTTAAGGCTTTTGGAATAATTGGTTTCAAATTTTGCCCAGGGAATCAATTCAGCCAGTTTTACCCACCTGTTATTCGGATCCAGTTTGCCACCAAATGGCAGGAAAAATTCTAATTGCTTTTCATCGTGTGGGTACATAATTTGTGGGAAAAAGTGCAAAGGTTTTTAAGGTTTGAGGTAATTTCTCATGCATTTTCATAAAGTAAATATTAGCAAAATTAGCATGGAAAATCAATGATTTATCCAATAATCAGCAAACCCTA
>JANQIY010000062.1 GCA_028281965.1 Candidatus Gastranaerophilales bacterium | reverse complement strand
ATGAAATTTGGAATAGAATTTTTGCCAGAAGGAACTAAACATAAAAAACGGCCCTACTTTAATCATCGGTACAAAATTTTAAATATAGTCAAAATTGTCAATAATTTAACTTGTAAAAGGCCGCTGCCGAGAAAGCGATGATAACCCTGAAATTATAAGAAGGAAATAAAAATAATAAACAACTGAATGAAACACAAGAGATAATAATAATAATAATCCTACAGCGTCTTGGTGACCCACTCTGGGACTCGAACCCAGGCTCTGTTTAGATGAGCGAACCATTGTGGGTTTATTTTCCTCACCATCTGGTTTCAGCCGCAAAATTTTTAACCAACAAAAAAAAAAAAACAAAAAAAAAAAGAAAAAGGGGGGGAGTACATACCTGTCCGCAGCGACGTATTGAAATCCCTACTTACCTCAGTCTCGTCTGTGATTTGACTCACACAATTAGTGAAACAAACAACTTAAATTGTAAACTGTTAGAAGTGAAACATTCCGTGTATTAGCTCGACCCTGCTGCTCATCCCCACCATCGTCTCGTCTAGTCTCGTCTCGCCGTATTGTGCCTGAAATGTAAACTTAAAGCGCAGAATTAGTTAAAGCCACCTTACTAACATGAACTCGAAACAAAATTCTTTGTTAACAAAAATTATAACTCACCAATGTAACATACTTACAGCCAATAGCCGCCACTACGGCTGTAGAAGCCGTGCTTCCCCGCTCCACCGTGGCCCCCTATCGCAACATAGTTCCTCACCTTCCGCTCCAACCACTCACCGCCCATAAGCAACATCACCATCCTGAAATAAACAAAATTAGATGTTTAAAACCAGCCGCAGGAATTGATGCGTACACTGATTCTTAAAGACTGATACTTACGGGACCACCACCCGCACCACCTCTTCCGCTAATTCGGCCACCTTATCGAAACCCTAAAAATAATAGGTCAGCTGTTTTTAAAAACTGATAAACCAACTATGCTACTTCTCTTGATTTAAAAAAAAAAAAAAAAAAAAATTTAAAAAGGGATCAAAATACTCACCGCCTGCTCACTTGGCCACCACCCCAAAACCGCCATCGCCACCGCCGTAAACGTTGTTAACATGATCGCTCTGTGAAATAGATTAATACCAATAAATATACTGATAACGACTCGTCTTATTTTTTCACCATAGCATTTGATCAAAAAAAAATTTTACACAGTATACAGTAGCTACTAACAATGCTTGGTAAATCATTGCTTCTGTCTCTTTTTCGCTTCTCTTTCTCTTCTCTCTCTCTCTCCTCTTCATTTCGTTTCGTTTCTTTACGAAGGTCTCGAACTGTAAATGCAATCATGGCAAGTGATAAATAAATCGGATCTGTTTGATCAACCGGCTGCTGGATCGTAATCGACGAAATACAACCAGCTAT
>JANQIY010000040.1 GCA_028281965.1 Candidatus Gastranaerophilales bacterium | reverse complement strand
TAATTAGTTCCTGTAGAAAAACGCATAATTTAGCTCGGGTTGGACATACAATTTTACCATAGCCTGACTATTGCCCTCGACTTGTGCATTTCTAAATCATGAATTTCTCTGTTTTTGTTTAAATTCTGCTTCCGACTCCTATACGAACAAATATTATATGTGTTTCATAATATAATGGCTTCAAAATTATAGCCGTGATCCAATTTTCTGCAGGTTAAAAGTGACTACATTTAAACTGATATAGCTTCTGAAGGCCTCCCAGCCTTTCCAGACACATCGCTTTAAACCGTAACCACGCATTAGCCCAGAGATCAGGCCCTCAATGCCGGCCCGGTATCGCTGCAGGCGTTTGAACCACCCGTTTTTTTCGATTTTTTTACGCTCTTTGGATCTGTAGCCGGGCTTACAGATAGAAACTCGTTTGACACCTGATCCATATGCGGCTTTTTCGTTATCAGCACTGAAAAAACGCCGGTCACCTGCCAGTGCCCAAGGCGCCTTTCCATACTGTTTTTTATGGCTTCCAAGAATCCCGGCAACCATATCCGTATCAGAAGGGTTCCCACGGAAACACTGACATTGTGTAATCACACCGCTTTTTCCCGAAGCTACCAGGACTTTATGCCCAAATTCCGTGGGACATTGGCTTTTTCCTCTTTTGATAATGTCGGTATGCTCTTCAAATATGGATACAATTTTCTCTGATGCAGGAACTTTCTCTCCATGAAGGACCCTGCGCTCACACTGATCAATGGCCACGGCAGCAAGTGTCAAATAGTGATCGAGCTGTTCATAAAAGTAGACCGCTTGGAAATCGGAACATTGTGATAGTTTCTCACAGCAGGTACTGGCCGTCCGGAAGACCTCATTGGCAACTTTGATTAAATCATCATAGCATTTTTTACGCTGGCGCTTGGCATTTCTGCCTTTGGCCATCACGATCTGGTAGCAACGCTTTTTTGCTCGCCTGGTTCGATTTGAAAATGTAAAATCCAGCTTTGGTATCAATTTTGAACTTCTATGCATCAAACGGGTCAAAACCCGGATACTGTCATTTAAAAGTCGTGCATCAACGGGGTATGCGATGTTACATTTCGTTACGGTGGTATCGACCCTTATTGAACGGCCATTTTCAATTTTCTGAGCCTTTGAAAACCGAACAAGAATGTCATTCATCTTGTCCCAGGTCTCAAACCTGATATTTTTAATCGCTTTTTGCAACGTCGTATAATGAGGGATTGCGTCGGAATAAAACCGGCTGAACCATCTGAAGGCGATACCGTCGTTCAGCCTTTTTGCAAGTTCACGATAAGAGTATCTTTTGTATTGTTTGATAATTGCAGACCTCAAGATTCTTTCTGCACTGATCCCTTTGGAACCTGTATTCTTTTTCTTATCGGCAAGATCTTCATGGATACATTGGAGAATGTCAGGATTTTCATCGAGAATTTTATTCATATCCATGAGCGCTTTTTCCGGTTTAATCAAAGAAATTAATTGATGAACTGCCTGGTCAAAAAGTGATGCTTGTGATACTGTTTTTTTACGCATTTTGTGGCTCCTTTTTTGATGGTAGTACTTTGTTAACTTATTGATTTTACAACAACATTATAACAAATTATCCAGATAAAATCGAGCCCAAAATGCTACAATTGCCTGTTTTTACAATAAAAATCCTATAATCTACAGAAACTAA
>JANQIY010000123.1 GCA_028281965.1 Candidatus Gastranaerophilales bacterium | reverse complement strand
TTAAGTTTAATTTATCCAATTTAGAACTGAATTGCCCTGGGCGGAGCCTCTTTTCGATTCTCTATAATTTTTTGGCAAATGTTGCATAGTCATATCCTGACTTTTGGCTAATTAGCAACTCAAGTTATATACATTTTGAAAAAATTTATAAGTAGCAACTGAGTTAAACTAAAGTAGTATTTGGGTCATCAGGATAAATTTATTGTAGTCAGCGCCTGCTGAATTTATACCTCTTACAAAGTTAAAGATTCCTTTGAATTTTTGCTTGACAAAGTAATAATTAAAACCAATGGTATATTCCTGCTTTGAATTCCGGGATTTTCCCCTATCAGGGTCAAAGTAGTCATATCTTGCCACTAACTGTAATTTAGGCGTAACATGATATGCGAGGGTGGAATACATTCCCTGTGCTTTGTCCGTTGATATAGAATTACCGTTATAGCCATCAGCTATTGCGTACTCGGTATTAAATAAAAAATCGTCATATTTATATTCAAGCCCGGAAAGTAATACGGTATAACTGTTTTCCCTATCTCCTGCTTGAACGCCCCCTCCAACTTTTAAATCACCGTATTTCTCTTTTATATGATTTAAGGGCTTTATATTTAACCAGCCTATAAATTCAGCGCCTTTTCCCACATCTTCCATTAACCTTCCGCTGTCAAAAACGCCGAGGTCATAATCAATTATTCCCAGCTCAGATAGCAGCCTCACTCCCAGAGGTCTGGCATTACCAAAAGTTCTTGCTATCATTGACCTGTCTGCGAGTAATAGTGTATACTGCGCATTACCTCCTTCTAAGCCTACCGGTGTTCTTGCCTGGCCGATTAATAGTTTGTGGTTTAAAAATTCCGGGGTTAAATAAAAAATATCGGAGAATTTATTATAAAACTTGCGGTATTTTGGAGAATATCTTGCCGCATTAGATCTGAATAAAAACTCCCCTTTGTTTCTGAATTTTGCTTTTAAAGTTACATCCCCGACAAGATAAGTATAATCATCATTAGTAGAGGATGAATTACTAAAGGTATTAAAAGTGATTAACCCCTGATACCCTAGCTCCAGCTGAACTTGTTCAATGATTCCGATTTCAAAATTTTTTACCAACCCTTTTTCATGAAAGACCCTGGCTCTTAACAGCCAATTTTTCTCTTTAGGCGGCTCTAACTCGATTTCTTCAATTGCACTTGCTTGTGGTGTTGTAAATATAGTTATAATTGCAAATATAATAATTAAACTTTTTTTCATTTAAGCCTGTATGTTCAGCTTCCCTCCAATTTTTCCGTTAATTGCATCTTTGCCCAATGCCCCGAATTTAAGCCCGCTAAGGCCATACCTGAAATTCTCCCTTGAAACCGGCATAAAAGTAGGATCAATAAATGCGCCATAGTTTTCGGTTAAAGTGCTTTGAGTTTGTTCCATAGACGTAATACGCTGACTTGGAGCAAGTCCGCTTTGTTGCACTGTCTGAGATACTTGATGCGTTAACCCTAAAAAAGGCACTTTATTTACATCCATGTACACATCCTCACTTGTTTTTATTATTATAACTTTATTTTCGCCTGAAAAGGACATTTTTTGATAAAAATTTATAAAAAATTAACATATTATAATAAGTTAATATGTTTGGGAAATTATTAATTCCCCAATGAAGCAGACTACAAAAATTCTTAGCCACCCGGTGCCGAAGAATTTTTTCCGCTGTCCTTAGTATGATATTTCATTACTTTTTATAAGCTGCTGCCATTTCAAGGTTAACGCTGACAACTTTTTTGTTAATCCCTGTTGGCTCTACAATATATTTATCTATATCTTTTTCACTTGTAATTACGGCATTAGGTGCTATCGCGGTATTATCAGGAATGGAAACTCTTTTAATGTATGAATGTGCGCCTATTTCTACGTTATTCCCTATTATTGCCGCGTCTATTGTGGCTTTAAAACCTATGAATGAATTAGCCCCAATGTAAGCAGGGCCATGCACCAGCGCGCCGTGCGCAACGGATACATATTCATCAATATAGATTGAGTAGTATTTATCCTCAACAGGTATAAGGTTTTCAGTTATTTCTTTTTCGCCTTCTCTTACCACATAACCGTGTAAACAGCAAAAATCCTGTACATTTGAACCTTTTCCTATATAAAAAGGAGTTCCTTCATCTGCTCTGATAACTGCATTAACTATATGCGCATTTTCTCCAACAGTCACGTTGCCTGTTATTTGCGAGTTTCTTACTGCCGCGTTCCTGTGGATTACCGGCTGTAATGTTTCGGCGGGGATATAAACCGCATTTTCATTTTTTTCATTCATTAAAATTCCGCTCATTTTGTCCTCCTTTAGTTTTCATAAATGCCATAAAGTAAATAATTCGTTGAATAAAGCTATTGTTTCCGGGTCAGTAACCGATACCATATGGAACTGAATTGCGCTTTCTACTACTTTTGAGATGTTTGGGTCTTTTACATGGTAATATACATGCTTTCCTTCCCGGCGTTCTTCAACAAGGGAGTTTAATTTTAACAGTTTTAAATGCTGGGAAACCCTGGATTGGCTAATTTTTAATTTTTCCTGTATTGCATGCACGTCCAGCTCCTGCTTAATGAGTAAGCCTAAGATTTTAATCCTGTCGGAGTTTGATAAAAGCCCAAAAAAGTTAGATATATCCTTAAATACTCCGTTAAACTTTTCTCTGTTCATGCGCTCACCTCTTGCTTGGCAGGGACGTTTTCATTGACTTTTACCGAAATCATTTCCCTGGATTTCTGAACAGCTTCACACTTATCGTAAAAAATATTATCCCTGCCGATTAATTTCATTACTCCTAATCTAAGTAGGTGTTTTGTTACTTCCTTGCCTGAAAGCACTAAAAATACCTTTATTCCTTTATCTTTCATTCTTACAATGATATCCTCAAGGGCAAAAACTGCTGATATATCCATATCAGGTATGGATTCGCAATTGATGATCAAATACTGTGTTCCTAATAAGTCGTCAACCCTGGTCAACACTCTTGAAGTTGAGCCAAAGAAAAATTCTCCGTTAATATTAACCATCCTGATTTTATATTTTGATAATTCTTCAATATGTTCTTCTTTCTGGTTTGTACTTTGCTGGTAATCATCAATGGTTATTTTGAACTTCCTGGAGATTCTTGATGCAAATAACAGGCAGGAAAGTACAATTCCCGCGCCTACCGCAAAAATTAAATCATCAAACACGGTAAGGGCAAAAACCAGTATCATAACCGCCAAATCTCTTCTTGGGGCGTGGTTTATTACTTTAATAAACTTGTAATCAATAATATCAAAGCCAACTTTTATTAAAATACCCGCTAATACTGCCATAGGAATATGTGAAGCAAGCGGGGCAGCCCCAAGTAAAAGAGCTAGCAGGAATAATGCATGTATTATACCTGCCAGTTGGGTTTTACCGCCTGTTTTAATGTTTACAACAGTCCTCATAGTTGCCCCGGCGCCTGCAATGCCGCCAAACAGGGCTGATATCATATTGCCTATACCCTGGCCTACCAGTTCCTTGTCTGAATTATGAGTTTCCTTTGTAAGGGAGTCGGATACAAGCGAAGTTAAAAGCGAATCAACCGCCCCAAGTATGGCTACAGTAATAGCCAGCGGAACAATTATTACTATATCTTCAATTGAAACTACGGGAAACACAAAATCAGGCAGGCCTGTTGGGATTTCTCCGATCCGATTAACGTTAAAACCAAGTAAAACGCTTACTATTGTAATACTCACCAGCGCTATCAGGGATGGAGGTACTACAAGTCTTATTTTAGAGGGAGTGAAGAATACTATTATAAGGGTTGCAATGCCTAAAATGAGGCTTTGCAGGTTAAATGAGTTAAAAACTTCTCCAAGGTTCAGTATTGTTTTAATTGGAGTGCCCTGAACATCAAGTCCTAACAGGGGATTGATCTGCAAAATAATTATAATAACCCCAATACCGCTCATGAATCCGGAAATAACCGGATATGGGACAAACCTGATGAAGTTACCAACCTTGCTTATACCGAGTATTATCTGAAAAAGTCCGGCAAGCAGTATAGTTGTAAATATCAGCTTAAAATTCCCGGGATGTGAAGCGACAATTGCAGCCACTACAACTGTTATAGGTCCTGTAGGCCCGGAAATTTGGGGTCTGGTACCGCCAAAAATTGAAGCGAATAACCCTACAAAAATTGCGCCATATAAACCTGCCGCCGCACCAACCCCGCTGGCTACACCAAACGCCAGAGCGAGAGGTAGCGCTATAACCCCTGCGGTTATCCCTCCAAAGAGGTCACCTTTGAAATTAGAAAATAAATTTTTGAATTTGCTCATATAGTTGTCCATTAACCTGCCTCATATCAAATTAACATATTATTATATAATAATATGTTAAAAATTTTGTTTTGCAAGTTATTTTTTGTAACTAAGGAGTAAACAATAAAAACTTAAGTGTTTTTAAAATTTTCAAAAATTCATTCTCCCTCCACCCACCCAATTTTTTCTTTGGTCTCGCTTCCTTCCCT
>JANQIY010000400.1 GCA_028281965.1 Candidatus Gastranaerophilales bacterium | reverse complement strand
ATAAAACTTTGATATGGCTTTTTCCAGCATTAAATTTATTCCCCTTTTGTTAATTTCAAAATTAAATTATACCATATTTAATTTTGTAGGGGAATAAGCGGGTTAGCAGGCGAAGTTAGACAACAAATCGAGGAAATTAATTCAGCTCAGGACGTATATAATCCTTTAATGCTATTAAAAGGGTTATTTTTTGCTCGACTTAAATTTCCTGATGAAATTAAGCGGGAAATAATCGACTTTAAAAAAAGCCAAAATTTAGGAAATAAAGTCATGGTGCGTTCGTCTTTTAATGGCGAGGATGCAAAAGGTTTTTCAGCAGCAGGTCTGTATGACTCTTATTTATGCCGTGATGACAGCAATTTACTCGCTAAAATCAGTCAGGTATGGGCATCAAAGTGGAACTACGAAGCTTATTGCAGCAGGAAAAAACATAATATTAACCATGACCTGATTAAACCCACAGTTATTATCCAGGATTTTGTAGATGCTGACTACAGGTTTACCATCTATACAAACGACCCGGAAAGCAACGACAACAGCAAGATCTTAATTGAGATGAATTCTGAAAAATCACCTGATAAAAAGCCAACCGACCCTTATATCATCAAGTATGACAAAACAGCAAAAAATATTGAAATTGAGAGCCTGGAAAGAAAAGGGCGTAAAATTACCCTGGATGAAAACTTTAATATTATTGAACCTGAACCTGTAAATGACCCCTTAATAGAAGATATTGACCAATGGCAACCTTTGCTGGAAAAGGTATGCAGGGCAGCGCTTGAAGTAGAAGAAGAATTTGGCGAAGCCCAGGACATTGAAGGTGGCATAACCCTTGGTGAAGATCGCGGGATTGATAATGCTAAAATTTACTTCTGGCAGGCAAGGGCTCAATAAAATCCTGCTCTGCAGACTGTCTTGTTAAGGTTGGCTGGTTTAAGGTTACTTTGGAAAAAGCAAGCTGGAATTCTTTTTCAAGGTTATTGAAAATTTCGTTAACTGAAAGAATTTCCTTTATCTTACACACGTTTTTTCCTACAAAAACCAGGCCATCCTTAATATTTCCGCTTTCAGCAGCCTTAAGCGCCCTTTTTATGCAGAAAGTCCTTGAGCATCTTTTAAGGCAGTTATCGCAACCGTTAGGCTTTTCAACAGTTCCTTGAAGAACTTTTTGAGTAAAGTCGTTCAAAATTGCCCTGGCCTGCAGGCCAACCGGACTAAGGATTTTTACTACTTCTGATTCTTTAACGTTTAAATACATTTGTTTAAACGTTTCGGAAACCTCGCATTCTTTGCTGAGGACAAAGCGTGTACCCAGCTGAAAACCATCAGCGCCCAGTTTGAAGAGTTCTGCCAGGTCAAACCCGCTGACTGCGCCTCCTGCTGCTATGATCGGGACATGTTTGTTATCTTTTGCTTCTTCAATGTCCATTGCGGCTTTAACTTCTCTTACAAGGTTCTTTGTCTCTTGCGATGTGCCTAAGTGCCCTCCTGCTTCTCCGCTTTCAAGTATAATTGAGCTTGCGCCCAGTTTCCTTGAAATTGTAGCAAGCTTTGGGGAGCTAACAATTGGTATTATCGGGGTATTTGTCTCTTCCCCAAGGGAAAAGATATCCCTTGAAAATCCGGCCCCGAATATAACCAGGTCAATTCCTTCTTCCATAGCTGTTTTAGCAAGCATGTTAAAATCACTTGCGGCAAACATTATATTAATACCGATTAACCCGCTTTTGTTAAGCTGTAACTCTCTGGCTTCACGGATTTGCTGCTGCAGTTCTTCTTTTGTTAAACCCGTAGCGGCAATTATTCCGACACCTCCGCAGTTTGCGATGGCTGCCGCTAATTTTGCCGTACTGATCTTTATTGCCATTCCTCCCTGAATTATAGGCTTTATAAATGGTAGGCCCGGGGCTAGTTTAAGTTCCGGGAGTTTAAATAAATTTTCGTTCATCTATTTTTGACCCTTTTTTTTGACCCTTTTTAAGTTTATGACTGAGTTATATTTTACAGCTCAGTCATACAATATAATAAAGTAGATTTATATTTGTGTCTATTTTTTATCAAAGCTTTAATAAAAAACTTATAAATACAACTTATAAATACAAAAAGTTTAACTATTGTTATTTCCGGTTCTTCTTCCAAATTTCCCGGTGGTTCTTTTCCTGTACTTACGTGCATAAGCCTTGTTACGTTCAGCTTTTTCCTTTTTTTGATTGTTTTTAGCCAAGTCAAATTTCCTTAATGGTTGTTTCTGTAGCAGTCAGAGCAGTAAACCGGTCTATCACTCTTAGGTTCAAAAGGAACAGTTGTTTCACAGCCACAAGCGCTACAAACTACTTCAAATTGAGGTTTGCTTCCTCTGCCAAAACCACCTCGGCCTCCGCCTCTCTGGTTATTGTTTTTCCTGTTTGCCCTGCAAGTAGGACATCTTTTGGGGTCTGAATAACCCTTTTGGGCGTAAAATTCCTGGTCATCAGCGCTGAAAGGAAATGTCGCTGAGCACTCCACACATTGAAGGTTCTTGTCCTGAAAGTCTTGATCGTACATTTTAAAATTCTCTTTTCATAAAAAAAATAAGCTAACCTAAAATACTTAAATAAATTTTTTTTGTTAGCTGCTCAATTAATTTTTTAATATTTAATTTTAAGAAGTAACAATTTATATACTTAAATAAGTATTTTCTCTTCCTAAATAATGATATAAATTTAGATTTTCGTCAAATAAAGATTTCGGCAAATATTGCCCCAAAGAACTATTGTAATTATTGCAGGCCTTTAATAGCCTAAAAAAACAGTTATTAAAAAAAGTTTTTAAAACGTAATAAAAGCATTGAAAAAACGGATACTTATATTTTTTTGTTGAATTAATATTATAATATTGAAAAGAATTGCCGGAACCATCTATTTAGCGACAATAAATGAAAAATAATCACTTAGACAGGCTAATATACAATATAAAGCGGGAATTTAAAAACGAACAGTGGTACTGGCATGTTATAAACCTGGCCTGGACTGCCGGCCCTGTCACTTTTATAGCTGTTTACACAGCTTATTATATCGGCTACGGCCAATTTACGTCTATAAAAACAATTATTTATTTTGGGCTCTATACGGTTTTTGCGGGGTTATTCGCCATTGCGTTCCAGACGGTAAAAAATGCCGCTATTAACCCCAAATTAATGGAATTTAAGTATGAAATGCATTTTGTTATAGACCGCCTACTTGCTTATATATACTTTTGTAAGGAATACCATATCCTTTCCCTTCCTGAAAACCAGCAGGATATGATGGCAGCATGGTATGTACTGGGCAGTTCAACTTCAGATATTACAATGGTTCAGCATGCGGTATTTCTTTGCACCAGGCAAAGAGACCTGGCCGAAGCTATTGAAAATATTGAATTCTACCGAAAACAAGGATTCTCTAATCAATTACAGAAGGAATATAAAAGAACCGAGCACTTACTGGATAAGTCAATTCGTAATATAGAAACCAATTTCCCATCGCTTGCCCATACCCTGAAAGAAAGGTTTAAGGGTAACGTGAAAAATACAAAATTCGGTATTGAAAGGCCTCATGGCTTTTTATCAAGGCTTATTGCAGCTGCAAACGAGGATAATGAAGAAGAGGTCTATCTTCGCAACGAGGATATCATTGCGCTTTTAAACCTTACAATAGAACTTGTTTTAAACCGCAAAATCCTCACTCTTCATCCTGAATTCGTTACGGAAAAAAACCTTGAAAAGCTATTCAGGGAGTATGAGGCAAAAATTTCCGATTTTAAGCTGATTAGAAGACTGAGGAACAACAAGGCAAGAGAACTGCTGTACCTGATAAATTCTCATTTTAACCGCATAGAATTCTCAACGGTAGGACTTAAAAGCGTTTATCTTAATGACATCTTAAACGAGCTTAAAACTTCTTATAAATACAAAAAAATTATGCGTGAAGAGCCTGCAAAAAAATTATTTGAAGAAATCAACCAGAAAAATAAACGTCTTAAAGCCCTGCTTGCAAGACTGAAAAATATCTATAACAGCAAACTCTCAAAAGCAAATATTTCCCAAAAAGATATTTCCATAAATGAAAATTATATATTTCTGGAATATAAAGAAAAAATTGAAACAATCAGGGCTTTAAGCGAGATAATTAAAAAGTACGAGTGCCAGGAGGTAAGCATAGATTGCATTTATAAAATTTGCTTTGAAATAATTGATATTCTTGATGAAAAGCTCGATATTTCCGAACCTGATGAGCAAATTGCCATAGAGGAATCAATGGCTGTGGATTTAAACATACTGGAGCCTAACTTTACCAATTCTTATAAAGTAGAAATCATAGCAAATCAAATAAACGAGCTTCAGGATTCAAGGACAAAGACTATTCACAGGTTTGTAAAACACCTTGTGCAATATTACCATCTGGAATTGTCAGAGGCTTTCAGGCAAAAAATAGTTTCTGAGTATCAAGGTGAAATAGAAAGCCTGGATATATTTGCAAAACCACCGGAAAGGTTCAACCACATTTCGCTGGAAAATCTGGAAAAAGAAATTTTAGAAATTTAGCATTTTTTCTTAAAACAGAACTTTGATTAATTTATAATGGATTTTAATGCGACAATTTTTAACACCCAAAAAAACAAATTAGAAACAGAAACAATTTACATAAAAGTACAAATCGCTAAAACTCAATAGTAATAAGTCATGCGCCTGTAGCTCAGCTGGATAGAGTGACGGTCTCCGAAGCCGTAGGTCGTGGGTTCGAATCCCGCCAGGCGCATTGACTTTTCAGGAGCTGTATATTCATTTTGCTGCACGTTTGCTGCATAAATTTGTACGAAACTATAAAAAATGATACGAAATAATTTATAAATTCAACAGAAAAAGCTTACTATTTAATTTAAACAAATGTAAACATTCTGTTTATATTTATACAGGTTCATGATTTATTGAAAATTATATTATGGGTAAAAAAAGCAGCAATAAACGAAATAAAAAATTAAAAATAAAACCTAATGAAATTGTTCAGAATGGAGCTTATACATTTGCTAGGTATGGCAATGCTGTGGAAGTTAGAAATAATCTAACACCATATGGCTTTGAATACTTAAAAGAAAAGCTTGCAGGAGATTTCCTGGAAATTTGTAAGGATATTAATTTAAGAATTGCTAGAATTCGTGAAATTATTAGTAATTATAATCCATTGAGTTTGTTGCATAGAGGATATTTTTGTTATGCCACTGCATCCATTGGTAAAACTTCACCTACCCAATTTTCACATGATGACAACTTATCCTGTAGAATGGTTGATTATGTTCAAAGCATTATTGTTTCAACAAAGATTAATTCGGATAATAAACCAGAAATTAGTCAAGAAAAATGGGATGAACTTTTTAATGAAATTAAGGAACTCTATACAATTTTAAATGTTACCTTTCATTTAGCAAAAAGTTGTTATCTAGAAAAAACTGATCCCAATTATGATAAAAAAGAGGATAATATTTTTGTATTAGCTCAGATGAATTGGGCACTGGTAACAGGGAACAGATATTATGTATATGAAATTCAGCATTTAAAAGACCTTTTACTTCCTCATAATGAAATTTTTAAAAATTTATTTGGGATAACAATAGAAGACTTTATAGATAGAATTGGAAGGCTTGGAGACTCTCTGGTTTGTGGTTTTGCTGATGCAATGGATGAGCATAAAAAAATATCAGATATTTCACAAAGTAGACTTGATAAGTTAATTGAGTCTGGAAAGGCAAAAGATTCTGATGATGAAAATATACCAAATCTTTTATGGAATGATGAAGAAAAGACAAAATTAAAAGACTTGTATTCCAGACTCTATTACTACGATTTATTTAATGTTCAAAAAATAACAGGGTTTTCTGAGGAGCTTTTAAATGAACTTTCCTTGGCTCCTGGTGAAGATGCTGAATTTTTTGCAGAGGGTGATGAATATGCAGGTTGGCCATTAAAATTATTACCAATAAACCAAAAGCCTTTTTTAAAAATAAATGGAAATTATTATTGTTTTGATCAACATAGCTTGTTTGATGATCTTTACAGAATCATCCAAAGGCTGATTTTTAAGCTAGCTTCTGATTATAAAGAAAATTGGAATGAGATACAGCAAAAACAATCAGAAAAAATTGCAATTAATTTATTTCGCAAATTATTACCTGACGCAGAAGCAATTCCTAATGTTTTTACAAAATGTCAATTAGAAGGTTCTAATAGGCACAACTGGTGTGAAAATGACGGATTAATTATATATGATGATTTTCTTATTATTCTTGAAGTTAAAGGAGGTTCATTCACCTATACCCCACCAACAACAGACTTTTTTGCCTTTAAAAGTTCTCTTAAAAATCTTATTTCAAAGCCGGCAAAGCAAGGACAAAGATTACTGGAAAATTTGGAAAAAAATGGAGAATTGGAGTTATTTGATAAAAACCATAATTTTATTAAAAAGATTAATATATCTGACTTTAGAGAAACAATAATATGTTGTTTTACTTTAGATAATTTTACTGCTTTTTCTGCAAAACCATCAATATTAAAAGATTTAAACATTGAAACACCCAAGTACCCTATATGGTCAGTGTCTTTAGATGATTTAAGGATATATTCAAATATATTTGACTCTCCATCAAAATTTTTGCACTTTTTAGAAAAAAGAAAACAAGCAGCTTCTAGTAATATACATTTTAATGATGAGCTAGATCATTTAGGTGCTTATATAGAACATAACTGCTATGTGAATTATTATGAACAATTTGACAGAGAAAGCGTTATGCTAAATGCCTATAGTGAAAAGTTTGATACCTATCATCATTATTTGCTTGCAAATCCTCAAAAAGCTATAAAACCGAAACAAAACACTCCTTCTCGTCTAGAAGAAATTATTAAACTATTAGATATCCAGCAAAAAAGCAAACTAGCTTCTTTATTGCTAGACTTAGGGGGTGATGAACGTAGTGAACTGCACTCTAAACTAGAAGGCGCCTTGGTCAGGCAGGCTGAAAGTAAATATTTGATGCCAATCATCCATTATGGTGGAACTTGCTTGACAATGTTTTGTATTCAAGATCAGATTAACTACGTAAATTCAAACGAAATTGAAAACTATATATATGCAAATATGCTTATATCTGATTATTCTGAGTCAATTGCTTTATTTTTAAAATATGATAAAAACAACTTACTTTATGGTATGAATTCTAAATGTTACTTTAGCGAAGATATTCCTGAATAAAAACTTGACGAAATTATAAAAACAAAAAAATATCTTAAAGATATAAGACTGAAAGCGCACATGAAAAACGTTGGAACAATTGGAAGGAATGATCCTTGTCCCTGCGGCAGTGGAAATAAATATAAAAAATGCTGTTTAGGCAAATAACAAAGTAAAAGGAAAACATTAACATATGCAATGGAAGAAAGTTATAGAGCAGCCTGAAAGTGATTGTCTTGATTTTAAAAAACAATGGCATGATGATACTGCAAATTTGATTTTAGATATTCTATGTCTGGCTAATTCAGATACAAAATCTGATAGGTATTTAGTTATTGGTTATGATGAAAAAACCAAGGAATTTGGTGATATTTCAATTAATCGTAAAAGCAAAGATGATTTTCATAATATATTGTCTACTGCTGGATTTAATAGAGTCCCCAATATTCAATTAGAAACAGCAAATTTATCAGGAAATGAAATTGATATCATCATAATTAAGCAATCAAATTATCGTCCCTATTTTTTATTGAAAGATAAGCCAAAAAAACACAAAGAAAAAGAAGAAGAAAAAGAAAAAGGACAAAAATCTACTAAAAAAGAAAAAATAGTTAGAGCTGGAGTAATATACACTAGAAATGGTTCTGTAAATACTCCAATAAACGAATCTGCATCTGAAAATCAAATTGCGGATATGTGGAGGGAACGATTTGGGCTAACTCTTTCACCAAAAGAGCGGTTGAACCTATATGCTAAAGATTATAAAAACTGGAAATATACAAGTAATTCAGATGATAATTATATAAATATATGGCATTATGAACCATTTCCTGAATTTACTATAGAATATTATAGTCCTGAAAACATGAGGGATTATTCTGACCCTCCTGAACATGCACATTATCGATTTGCACACTCGATAGGAAATTCTTATGAAACAAATATAAGATACAAATACCACACAACAATCTTGCAGACAGAAAGTTTATTTATTTGTGATAAACAGAGATATTTTATACTTCAACCCCATTGTGATTGGCTTTATTACAATCCAGATGATTTAACGGACATACATGTATTTACTAATAGTTCTCAAACTTCTGATCGTGAAAAAACTATAAGAGAAATTGATGCTCATGGAATTGAGCAAAACGGAAATCATAACCAGCTTTGTTTTTTCTACAACATAATAGATTCATTTGAATATTATGTTCAAAAAATTTTAAAGAACGAAAATTATGACATTTATTCAGATTATATTTATTTTGATAATAGCCAACGTGAAGGTGAAGAAAATGAAAATATACACTGTCCAAACAAAATATTATTGCTAGATCAAAATGAAGAGATTGCTACAAGATTAAAAGCCGAATTTCTCCAATTACAGCAACGCAGTTAAAAATTTAAAACACTTTTGACTACAATTCATCAGTATCAACTATTACACCATAGCTTAAAACGTCTTTATTATTTTCATTAAAATACCCCCAAGGGCAACAAACAACTTTTGTTCCATACTTCATAAAATCCACATCGCTATGGGTATGACCGTGACACCATAAAACTAAATTGTCATTTTCTTTCATCACCCATTCCAGATTACTGGCAAAGGCCGCACTGAGCATATCTTCTTTGTATTCATCGCTAATACAGTCTATACTTGGAGCATAGTGAGTTACTACTACAATTTTTTTATCAGGATATGATTTACAAGCTTTGTTTATAAAATTAACACTTCTTTTATGCCATTTAATGGTATCTAAAGGAATTAATGTTCTGATTATATCTTTATCTTTAACCTTTACATATCTAAAGTCATTTATCGAAGTTAAAGCTAGCCTGGAGCAATAAACAGAATCTCCAAATAAAGCAAAGTCAGAATATAATGCACATCCAACAAACACAATATCTTCAACAATATATATGCTATTTTCTAAAAAGCGGACGTTTCCATTTTTGAATTTGTTTTTTAAATACCTGATTGAGTTTTGCTTGGTATCTCCTGCATCATAAGTAATTCGCTCGTATCCAAGGTGATTTCCTTCAACAAACACTCCATTTTTAATATTGGTCGTTATCCAGGCTTCAGTAGTAAACCTACCGCCTGAGATATCGCCACAAGCCACGACAAAATCATCACCAAAGTCAAACTGGTAGTTCTTTTTTGCGTTTATATCAGCATGGATATCTGCTATTATTCTAAGTTTCATTTCTTGATTTCTTTTCTTTTAATCAATACAATTTATAAATCAAAGATAAACTGAAAGCCACTTTTCTTCATAGTAGTTGAGATAAAAAAATGACAAAATCTTTAACAAGAAAAGAATTATATAAATTGGTGTGGGAAAAGCCTATTTCCCATATCGCAAAAGATTATGGAATTTCTGATAGAGGACTTAGTAAATTATGTGTGAAATATGAGATACCATTGCCAGATATTGGTCATTGGGCAAAAATTAAGGCCGGCCATAAATTAATAATCCCAGAATTATTAAGCTTTGAATCACATAACGAAGAAATGGCAATATTAGCCCCTCGTGATAAGAAGGACTCAAATGTTTTGCCTGATGAATTGAAAGAGTTCATAAAGAGAGAGAAACTTGAAGAGAATAAAATTGTAATTCCTGAGAATTATAAAAAACCTCATCCTTTTGTTGAAGTCTGGAATAAAAATGACAGAGCGCAAAAAATTAAAGTTGATAGGCGAGCCAGGAAAATATTTAGTGTTTTGTTAGAGGCACTTGAAGCAAGAGGCTTTGTTCTTAATCTTAACCAGGGCGATGTTCAGTCAGTGCATGTAGGTACTGAGGACACTGTTTCTCTATCCATTAATAGGCATTACAGGATATATAAAAAAGAAATTACCTGGGAAGACCGGCAAAATAAAGATTTATGGCTTTCAGATAACCAAAAACACATGATGCTGGGGGAGCAGACTAACTATTTAGCAATATATGTACGGCATAATCGAGCATATGACAACGTGAGGACATTTGTTGAAAGTGAAGAAACCTCTTTGGAAAACATGTTAAATAAAATCCTTATCTATATAGCAAGAAGACTTTGGCATGATAAGAAACAAAGGCTTGAAAGAGAAGAGTGGCATAGGCAACGGGAACTTGAAAGACAAAAAGAACGCGAAGAAAGACAACGACAGGCTCGCATTGAAGAATTGCGCAGAAGAGAGCAGCAAAGAAAAGATGATTTGTGTCAACAAGCAAGTGATTGGATTGAATCCCATAACATCAGAAGTTATGTTAAGGCCATTGAGGAATCCGCAAAGGCCGGCAAAATAGAAAATTCCCAAGAAGAGTTAAAAGAGTGGACACAGTGGGCATTAATGTGTGCAGATGAGCTTGATCCCATTAACAAAAGTAATTATATTCTTAAACCCTTGGAAGTAGATAATGTCTAAACTTTTACATATTAATATCTATAACTAATCTGAACTAAAGCTAGTCAAAGTTAATTTCTACAGATGAAATTTTGTCTAATTCTTCAGTAATATTTTGTTTAAGTTGTTCAATTTTTTTATGTTTTTCTGCTATTTCATTTTGTGCATCAATATCAAATTCATTTTTGTAATTAATTGGTATTTTGACAGTAAGTTTTTCCACTTTTTCCTTGCTAGCTGTTTTGCTCCATCTAAATCCCTGTTGCATCAACACATCTTGTATAGCATTTTGCATATAGTCTAAGTTTATTATATTTTTCAATTCAGGTTTTAACATTAAAGGTCTATGATGGTCATTTGTCGTAAATTTATGTCTATGCCAAAAAACATAGCCAACAGACCCTTCTCTGTTCCAAGCTAAACAATTTTCAAAGTATTTAATATTTTTTAAATTATCCTTAATATAACCAATAGGAATTTCCTCTTGACTACCTCCATATACAGGAATATCTCCTTTATTTTTTTCTATAAAAGTTTTAGTAAGCCCCTTTATTGCAGGAAAAATAAAAATAGTACTAATTTTGACTTCCTTAAATAAATAATTCTCTTTTATAGTTATATTTAAAGCTTTAATCTGCTTTTTGTATTCACATATTTTTCGCTTCAAATCTTCTATAAAAATTATTTTTCCAACAATTTCATTTTGTTTAGATATATCAAAATCACGATTTTCTGCTATTGGGATATTAATTTCAATATCTTCAATCATAGAAGGATATACTTTTGTAAACTCGTCTTCTCCTTTTTCTCCTTTCCGACCTTTTGCTATTAACCTTAATTTTGGTTCTAAAATGTACTTTACATATAAAGGGTTTATATTCTTAAATCTTTGTTTTAATAATCCTCTATCTGCATTGATAGAAAATTTTCCTTCTATAAATTTAATATATCCAGCAAATCCATTTGTTGCCCAAGTTAAATACTCTCCATCATAATCATATGTATTAATATAAGTTAAGGGAGCATTGTTCGATGCTGAATATACTGGATATTCACCATTATTTGTATTTCCATATTTTTTAGTATATTTAGAAAACCCTCTTTCAATTGAAAAAAGTTCTTTTAATTGAAATTTTTTACTTTTTATTTCAGAATTTTTTTTTTCTGTTAATTCCTTAATTTCTTCTTGGAATTCATTTATATTATTAGCTATATCTCTTATAATTATTGAAAATTCTAACAAATTGACTTTTTCTTTCTTTTCTATAAACCCTAACTTTATTCGTTCTTCTTCTGTCCAGCATTTATCAATAATCCAACTGTTTTCTAAATTGTCTTTAAAAAAGTCAAATGGAAGAATTTTACATCTTTCATCTTTATTAATTTTACTAAAATTCTCTTTATTGCCTTTAAAGAAGGAATAAAGGGTAACCGCTTCTTTTAAATCATCTTGTTCTATATCAAAACGGTAAACATCTCTACTTTCTCCTAGTTCACTTACTAAATAGGTGAATACTGGTTCTTGTTGTATTTGTTTTTTATCATTTTTTTTCGTTAAACAAAGAATATATGTCTTCTTGTTAGTTGTAAAAAATGTATTTAAAGGTAAGGAAACAATTCCATCAATAAAGCATTCATCAGTAATATATTGTCGTAAATTTTTATCGTTTTGCCTGTTGAATATTCCATCAGGCGTTACAACAAATGCTTTCCCACCAGGCTTTAGAGCTTTAATTATCCACTCCATAAATAAACCTTCAACACCCATTGCATTTATTTTGTAATAATTTTCCAATTCTCCATCTTTTTTAATTTCTTCTTTTAAGTTGCTACTACCACTAGTAACATAGGGAGGATTAGTTAAAATTAAATCATACTCATTTTCTACAGGCTCAGAAAGAGTTCCTAGTATTGAATTTGTTTTTAAGACAAAACTTTCATTAAATAGCTTGGCAAAGTCTTTTGTTAGGTTTAAATTATCTTTTATTAAATCAGAGAAATAAATTAGCATATTTGCTTTTGCCAATATTATTGTTTTTTGCTCATCTTTATCAAAACCTTTATCAAAACCATGTATAGTGATTTTAGGTTTAATAGATTTTTTATTTATTTCATAAAATCTATCAAGCTTAGTTTTTATTGGTTCAAGTAAAAATTTGCCCACTCCGCATGCAGGATCGCAAATCTTAATTCCTTCTCTTATATCGTCCTTAGCCATTTGATTAATAGCTCGTATTACCTTTAATGGTGTAAAAAACTGTCCCCAGTTTTTCTTACTAATACTTTCTTTCAAAAAGCTTTCAAATAGTTGACTTTTAAAATCATAATCAATATGTTCTAATTTGCCATAATCTTTGAATTTTAATAGTACTTTTTTAAAAACAGTACTGTATCCTTTTACTGCCTTTTGGTCTTTACTTACAAAAATTGTGCCATTTATAATTGTTGTTTTATCAAGCAGGTTTTCAGGGAAAAGACTTTTAATTTTAGGACGAATTGTAGTTGCATAATTTTCTAAAACCTCTTCTGTAGTATTTGAATCAAAACTATCAATTAAAACATCAAAATTATGAATGCCTTTCAAAACGCCCAAATCACTTAAATATTTAAAAATAAATAATTCCACAAATGTATATAGGCAGTTTTCAGGAGTTGCTCCACTAACAGACCAAATGTCCTGCCAAATTTGTTTTGCCAGATCAGTTGGATTAACTAATTTTTTAGGCTTAATAAGATCATTTTTTTCATTAATTGAATATCTTATTTTTTCAATTAACTCTGAAAGCTTTTCATTTGTAGGCTCAAAAGGTTCTTTTAACTCTTTTCCACTTTCATCTTTAATTATATTGCCAGTTAATGTATTTACCCATACTGTGTCCTTTGTATCAGTAGCTATCATAATACTAGAACAAAGCTTTCTGGTTGCCTCTAACTCTTGCTGAATAGCTTTGTTTTTTTGTGCCTTTGTTTTAAATTCACTAGGTTTTTTATACTCAATAACTGCAATAACTTCTTTATTATTAACAATTAAAGCATCAACTTTCTTTTTTTCTTCATTACCGTAATCTACATTTCTTATAATTCCGTTTTCTTTAAGGGCTTTTATTGAGGTAGAGCCAATATTATAAAAATCCCACTTGCCAATTTTATCAGGATTCTTTATAAGGTCTCTTTGTATTAATTCTTCACTCATTACTTACCACCCGCAGAAAATGTACTATAAAGTCAAGTCAATTATACAATCTAAATTATAATGTAACAATTCCTCTGATTAAACGATTCTTGAGAATTAGGGCTAGACTATGTTTACTAGTGTTACATTTTTTTCTTGTTAAACTTTTGCAAAAATTAATATTTATAAAACACCATTCAAACCCATTTTTTGTCCATTTATATGATAGTATTTCATATTATCTCATCTTGCTTATCATAAAGCATAATTAAAACATCTCTCGGATGAACAAAAGACCAAATTTCTTCATAATTTGCAGGGCATGATAAAGTTGCTTGTTTTATTTGTAAGATTCTTTTTTGCTTTCTGATATTCCTAGCTTCAATTTCATCAACAAATTTTGTGACTATCAATGTGTTATAGTCAATTTGATACTGGTCGGGTTTAAATTGTTCATGCTTTCTTTTTGCATGATAATTTTTAAGCCAACTCTTAGCTCTCAAAAGAGTTTTTTTATCTGGGTATTCTCTTTCTCCTCGAAAGTTAGAAATGTTTATAAATACAAGGATAAAGCAAGTAAAAATTAGAATAAAAAAACTAAATCTCATGCTTGTTTTTTATTTTGTAAGTACACTAATTACCCCGTTTTAACAAAATGATTTGCTAAACAGGTAATTTCTGTTTTATAATCCAAATAGTTAAGAAACCAAAAGGGTTGATAATGCGAACAGACCAACCCTCTTGGCAATAGGATAATCCTATTATTTAGACAAAATCATAATAAGTCATAAATTACCTATTGTCAAGAAAAAAGAACAGGTTCTACCTAATCATTAAGTGAGTATACTATGGCAATTGGTGAAAAGCTAATTAAGATAAGAGAAACACTTGGATTTAAGCAAATTGAGTTTGCTGAAAAACTTGGCATTACCCCTAAAACCTTGAGAGAATGGGAGAAGGAAAAGCATACAGTTAAATTTGAAATATTAATTCAGTTAGTTAAAGAGTATAAAGTCAATCCACTGTACTTTTTTGATGATGATGAAGAAATACTAGCAAAAACCAGCCCCTCTTCTTCAAAAAAGTTATTAAAACAGCAATTTGAGCTTGATGCTAAAGAGACAGAGCTTGTTACAAAATTAATTGAAATTATTAAAAAAGAAGATATTAAAAGTATCTTTAAGGAATTATAGTAAAACTTTAAAGATTTTAATCGAGCTTAACTGTCAATATTTGTATAGAAAGAATAAAAATTTTTTTTAAACAAAATATTATATTGATTAAAGTCCAATTATAAAATTTTCAGGATTTTCCATAATAAAAACTTTTTTGCCTATTCTTGCAAGAGCTTGTGTCATTGCATCAACCTGATCATCATTTTTGGTGTTAGGAAAACCGCAGCATTCAAAGATAAAATCATTTATCCAGGGGGCTATTGCAGGGTCTGGCAAATAAATATTTCCAGCCTCTAATAAAGGTGCTGCTGCTTGCGCTCTTACAATCTTACCGCCTTCGGGTTCTACCGGAATAATTCCTGTAAGCTCGCTTTTAAGCATCTCTATTACTGCTGTTCCGTTTGCTTTATCTTCAATTAATGTCGCTGTTGTATTAGGATATTTTGCTGATAAATTTCTTATTGCCTGCATAGTAGCAATAATATTCATTTTGCCTCTTACCTGGTCTAACAAATAGCAATCTATTCCTGACTTGCCCCACACCTGACCTACTACATAATCAGAATCCTTATTATCTTTAAAAGCACAATCCCAGGATTGAGTTATAGTATGTAAATTTGGAGGTGGTTCTTTATAGAATTTAAACCATTCACGCTTAAATATATTTCCTTCAGCAGATAAAGGATTTTGCTGATAAAGAGAGTTCCAGTCATAAGACCCTACTGCAATCCTAGTTTTTATCAAATTATCAATGTTAAATTTTGCTGCCCAGAGAGGTTCGCCTTCTTTTCTGGTTAAAATATTAGTCCCCAGCTTTTCAATGTAATGTTTATTATAAATCTCAAAAACTTCGTTTTCTTCAGCTATAGCAGGAAGGTTCAAAACTTCCCATTTATCAGAATATTCTGACTGTCCGTTAATCAAACGCCCTGCAAGGTCATCTTCATGCCAACGGGTCATTATAAGTACAATTACACCGTCTTTTTCAAGCCTTGTATAAGCCGTTGAAGTATACCAGTCCCAAACATTTTCCCTTAATATTTCTGATTGCACATCTTGCCTGTTTTTAACAGGGTCGTCTATTAATAATAAATTTGCTCCTTTTCCCGTTGCTGCTCCTCCTACTCCAGTACCAAAGTACTCACCTGTTATATATTTTTCTTCACTTATAACTGTCCACTTCTGCTTTGCTGCTGAATCGCCTGATAATGTAATATTGAATATTTCCTTATATTCATCACTATTAACAGTATTTCTTGCATTTTTCCCAAAATCTTCAGCTAATTTTGAAGAATAAGACGCTGCAATGATACTTTCAAGAGGTCTTTTCCCTAGATACCATGCCGGAAACCGGACAGAAGCCAGCTCAGATTTGCCATAACGGGGAGGCATGGAAATTATTAATCGTGTTATTTCCCTTTTCTCAACTAGTTCCAACCTGTCAGCTATTAAATAATGATGCCAGTTAGGAACATAATGTTTAAATGTTTTTCTGGTAAAATCAATCAGGTTCTTTCTTGCATATCTTATAGAAAGTTCATTAAACACGTTTATAGCCGAGATTTTCGATAAATTCTTCAAGTTCTTCATCTGAAAACTCCTTTACATCTGTATTTACGTTGGTATTATTGTTTTTTGTTACTACTGATAAATTAAATTCCTTTTTTTCTGAAAATTTATGAAGATTATCAAGAATTGTGCTGGCTGCCCTGAGCTTAATTACTTCAATATCGCTGTTTAAAAGCCCTTTAAGAACTATTATTGCCTCTGATGAAATCATTTTTAATTCATTAAGAGAAGAATTATATAACTCATCAAGCTGCTTTTTAAGCTCTGCAATGAATTCTTGATTTTCACGCCATTTAAAGTAAGTTGTTTCGTGAATACCCAGCTTATCGCAGGTTGTCCTTATACATCCTGTCTTTAGATATTCCGGTATAAACTTCCTTTGTTTTGTATTCAGCATCTTTTTACCTCTTCTATTTCTAAATAATTCTAAGTTTTTCAAGTTTTAAGCCAATTTTTCATAGTAATCGCTCTGTTTTAGTGCCTGAATAATTAACTTTGTATAAGTTATAACTGTTTAAATATTGCCCTGTGATAGTGTCGAACCATAGTTTAGCGGCTCTGTTGTCTATTCCGCCCATTCTTAACTTGCGAATACAGCACCATGTCCCCCTTTTGGTTTTATCATCATTAGTCATATTGCATTCATCATCAGGTGCAAGCATAATAACAGCCGTAGCCTCTTTATATTTGTTACTTGAGCCGATAAACTCCTCCATAGAGGGAATTACAGGGGCTTCTTTAAGAGTTAAACTTTTTCTTAAATGAGATATCGCAATAACCGCAACCTTAAAAGCGTCCTGAACATCCCTGATGGTACGCATTAATTCATTAGTGTGCAGGTTATCGCTTTCGTTGCCATATTTTGAAACATAATCCAGGTGGTCTAAAATTATTAATTTGCTTTCATTTACCTCTGCTTCCCTGATAATGTCATTTTTTAAATCCTCAATGTTATAATTTGCTCGCCTGTTTATAATATTTATCCCCTCAAAACATTTTTTTGCGTACTCTTCTGCCTTTTGGAAAGCCAGCATATCAAACTGTACTGAACCGCTTGCAAAATCCCGCAAATTAAGGCTGTAATCTTGTGTTTCCTGCATATATTTGTAATAGGCTTTTTCAATGAAACAATCCCCCTCAAAGTTTTCTAGTGAAAACAAAGAAACTTTGTGTCCTTTATCTCGGTTTATTGCGGCAATATAATTTGCTATTGTAGATTTTCCTGCCCCGCTTCTTGCTCCTATCAAGATTAAATCCCCAAGAAGAATGCCTCTTAATTTGTCATCAAGGTACTTAACCCCGAAAACACCGACTTTTTTGTTAGCTTCCATATATTTTTTAAGCATTAATATACACCTTTCGTCCTCAATAACTGGTCTACTTCCTGCTGAGACAACGGCTTGGCAATTTTTTGATTTAAGCCATTGATAATATACTCAATTTGGCTATTATTAAGCTGCTGGTCTTTCATCCAAAATGTATAGCGTACCAGTGTTGAATTTCTGTTACCCTCTCCAACTTGTGAAACATTGAAAAACCTCTCCCACTTTGATTCATCTAAAAAATCTTTCTTTTCCCCGTTATACTTCAAGGGTTTTAATTTTGGTTTTGGAAGCTGGTACGCACAGAGCATTTTTTCTTCTGAATAGCTTTTTTTATTGTTCATAATAAGCTCAACTTTAAAGGGATTTTGGGGGTCTTTCATATGATATGTGCCTGGATATCTTAAAAGCCTGCATACATCAGTACATGCCTTATCTGCTTTAAGTCTCTGGATTAAGCCTTTTTCAATCTCTTTATAGTTTTCCAGCGTTGCGTTTTCTGCCTTCCAGTAACAATGAAAGCCTTTCTTTGTTTCAATTAATATGGTTGGTATTAATGGCAAGCTCATTATTCTGTCTATTTGCTCATTGAACTTATCCCCTTCGTCAATATCAGCTAGCCAGTAGTTTATTTTTACGAGATTCTCCGCTTTCCTGCGTCCGTTAAACTCATTAGCAGTGTGAAAAATTCCGTATCCTTGCTGGTTGTATTGTCTAATTTCACTTTTTTGTATTTCAAAAGCTCCACGCTTTTTTAGTTCCGGGTCATGGTCGTGTATGCAGTAAATAGCCACTATTTCACACCCTCCCGCTTTAATATTTCATCCAATTCGGCGTTTGAGTCTTTTTCTAATAACTCTTTAGGTTGATAATTTTTCTTATCATTTTTATCATTCTTGTTAGTTGTTACTCGTTTGTTACCCGTTTGTTTTCTTGTGTGTTGCTCAGATTGGTAATCATCCCATTTAACTATTGATATGATTGAATATTGGCGTGTTGTACGGTGTGTTATTTCGTTTGTTGATTTTAGCTTTAAAATGGAAGTTCTAACCTGCTGAACGCTTAAGCCTGTTTCTTCCGCCAAATGCTTCAAGCTGGTTAGCTTTTGCCCTTTTTCGATAGCTATGCCCCGCCATTTATTTGCTTTATGATTGGCGGTTAATAGTAAATGGATAAACAGTCTACATACATTTACATCTGAATACCACTCCCATTTAAGTATTTGGCGATATAGTTTTATCCATCCGTCCATCATGCTGGCTTATGCACTCTCATTAATTGATTCCAGCCAGTTATAGTACTTTTCCAGGTCAACCATTATGCGTTTTCCTACACGGCGAACGCAAACACCTATACCATACTTGTTGTCCTCAATTAATCTGCGCAATCCACCTTCTCCACCAGCGTAATGATGTTCTTCAATCATTTGCTTAATGGTACGGTGTCCTTGTTTGTAGTTAGTTGTCATCAGTGCTGTATCTCCTATCTTAGTACCTATGCCAATTATCCCTTATATTTAGTGCAAAACAGTCGCAGTGAGTGACTGGTGAGACATTGTAAGGGGGTATAATTTTACACAGCAAAGCATATAGCTATTTTGAAAAACAAAAATAAAAAAATAGCACACTAGATTTTGGTGTTTTTTAAATTTTAAAGCCCTGAAAGCATTAGCCTATCTATCAAAAAGCATTTGCAAGATAACTCACTGATAGTTATAATGGGATATTGTGGCAAAATATTTTATTTTTTTGGTCAAGAGTTATATATGTTTTTTCATTACCATGAACCATCCTAAGCATGGTATTAATTTCGCCTATATATGTATTTTTTAAAGCATTTTCACTTTTTACTCCGCAAGCTTTTTTTATATTTCTGAGAGATATAGCATTTTTGTTGTTGCTGTTATTAAGCAAATACTCAAATACTTTTTGTCTTATCGGGCCTGGCAAATCCCCTTTTTCTCTGCCCTTATAAAATACACGCACTTTCCCTTTCATTTTTCCTTCTATGCATTTTTCGAAAGTATAATTATGCTTTATTTCTCCCACTGATTTCTGCGTTGTTTCTTGTTTTAATTTTCCCTGTGCTTCAATACCCTCAACACGTTCTAATATTTCATTTAATTTATTAATAACCTCTGGTGAGTTTTCATTATTTTCTTTATCTTTAAATTCATCAACAGGCTTTTCTGTAGTAGAAATTATTTCTGTAAACAATGATCTTTTGTTTATTTCTTGTTCAATATGCCAAAAGCCAATTAGACTATTATGGTAGCGGATAGCTAAATTTTGAGAAGGTTCTTCTGATAAATTACAAGGATAAGCTAACAAATTCTTTATATGATCTGTAATAATCCAGATTTTACAATGATGTGATAATTTATTTAATTCATTAACAAGTTCATCAATAAAGGTATTCTTGTCAATCCCATTTTTTTCATCATTTATTAAAATACCTTCTAATTGGGTAATATCTTTACAGAGAAAGGCTAATATACACTTATTATAATCTCTTTCTCTTTTGTATAGTGTAATTAGATGTGATTGTTCTTCTTGGAAAGTAGTCAAATTGAATCTAATTAATTTTTCTTCAATAAGTTTATATGTTTCGTCAAATTTTAATAAATCTTCTCTTCTTAAATATAAAAGACCTTTTCTTTTTATAGATTCTTTCAAATATTTTGCAAAAACTTCCTGAGATTTAATAATTTCATGATTTTGATTAATTAAAAAAGGCTTTCCTTCTTGATACTTTATTTCTACCCCAGAGGATATACAGTAAAACCTTTGAAATAAAGCCTCTAAGTGTTTTATTAATTTATTAAAATCATCCTGTTTTTTAAAGCTGGTTTCGGTTCCACTTAAACTGTTTTCAAAATTATCTTTGAAAAAACCAATGTCTTTTATAATTTTGATTAAATATGGTCGCCATATTTCTATTTGCATGTGTTACACTATTCCCATAGTTAAATATAAACTTACACATAATCCCTGCGCCGCCAAGCTTCGGGGATTATTTTATTATATCAGCTTTTATTATCTGGTTTATTAGCATCAGCAAGTTTTTTAAGTTCCTGCACTTCTAAATCAAAATCAGACACATAATTTTTATCTTGAATCTTTTTAAATTCTTCATATTCTTTCATAGCTAGATTCTTGGCAACTTCTTGGCTGATTTTTCCCGCATTTGTTAGAATTTCATATTCACTAAACTTCAAGAAGGCATTTAATTTTTCCGTCCAGTCTTTCATATACATAGGCTTTTGCCTTATTGCCTGCATTTCAGCATAATCCAAGTACATTGATACAATTCTATTTAGGTGGTCTAACTCTGTTTTTTCTAGATAATTTTTAGCAATAGTAACATCGCTCGGCATTATTTTACCTTCTGGGCCTTTTCTCCACGAAGTTAAGCCCATATTTGCTTTATTGCTATCCGCTCTTTCTGATACAATTTCTGCTGCTGTTTTTCCTGTGATAGCAAAGTGTAGCTTATTTTGAACCGTTGCAAAGAATGTTTTTGATGTATCTGTTTTTGGGGAATAATCAATAGAAGTGGCGTAAATATCTGTAATCTTTTGATATGCCATTCTTTCACTACTGCGAATATCCCGGATTTCTTCCAGTAATTCATCAAAAAACTTTGTACTGAACTTAGAACCATATTTAAAGCGGTCTTTATCAACAGCAAAGCCTTTGTGTATATACTTTTGTAAGATTGTAGTAGCCCATTGTCTAAACTGTGTACCTCTATCAGAGCTTACACGATAACCCACAGCAATTATTGCCTCAAGTGAATAAAAAGTTAAATTCCTTGAAACCTCCCTTACGCCTTCTTTTTGAACTTGTAAGAAATCCTTACAAGTTGATTCCTGAGTCAGCTCTTTTTCTTTATAAATATTTTTTAAGTGTAAGGTTATGTTTTGTGGAGTTGTATCAAATAATTCCGCCATTTTCTTTTGAGTAAGCCATACATTTTCATCAGCATACAAAACCTCTATACTTACAGAACCATCCGGCGATTTATAAAAAACTAATTCATTATTCATTGAGCTTTTGCCTCCTCTTTTTTGTTAAATTGAACTTCGTTAATGCGCTCAAGGATTTCTGCCGTGTGCTGGTCTGTTAAATGGCTATAACGTTTAGTCATCTCAAGAGTTCTGTGTCCTAAAATATGGGCTATTTCGAGTAAAGAAGCCCCGTTCATTGCTAAATAGCTGGCTGCCGTATGCCGTAAATCGTGAAAACGGAAATCTTCAAGTCCAGCTATTTCAACAGCGTTTTCCCACTGCCTTTTTAATTCCAAAGGTTTATTTCCTTGTATTCCTGGAAAAACAAGTTTAGTATTAATTCTTCTAACCTTTTTATGCTCCTGTAGAAGGTCATAAGCATGTTGAGATATAGGAACTGAACGGCGTTCTTTGTTTTTGGTTTCCAGAAAATAAAATAATTTCCTGTTAAAGTCAACATCATCCCATTTTAAATTCATTATCTCTGAAAATCTTGCGCCTGTAGTTAAAGCAATAACAACAACTATATACAAATTAGGGTTGGTTACCATTTTTTCTTTTTTATCTTTATCCTGTGGAGTATCATCTACCTTACAGGCTTCTAATAGTGCTTTATGCTCTTCATCACTTAAAAAACGCACCCTACCCCGTGGTTCTTTTAGTTTTTTAACTTTTGATACTGGATTTTCTTCTATCCAGCCCCACGAAATAGCATAAGTAAAAACACTCGATAATGAACCAACATATCTATTTACAGTGCCGTTACTACGCTCTCTTTCCCGTGCTTTTCTTTCTTCCGGTGTTTCCGGCTTACTTTTTCCAGAGGTTCTCTTAAATTTTACATAAGGCTCTTTTTTTAATTTATCCCTATACCTGATAATAAGGGCAGATGTTGTATCCATTAAAAGGAATTGCCCTATTTTTTCACGCCAGTAGCCTAAATGCCTCTTAACTCCATCAACATCTCTTTTTTTATCATATTTACCAGGAACAACATCCTCTAAATATCTGTCAATCATATCGGCAACGGTATATTTATCAAGGTCGGCATTTTTGGAATATTTACCTTTTTTTATTTCATATTCAATTTCCTGTACCCATTCTTTAGCTCGTCTTATGCTGTCAAACGTAGCTACTTTAGTAACAAGCTGCTTCCTAACTTTTAACCTCACTGTAGCAGTGTAGGTAGTTTTACCGTTTTTCTTTTTTCTTTCTTCAATCCAAGCCATAAAGCACCTCAATAAAAATCCTTAAATTTATAAAATTTTTTGCTGCATTTTTGCTGCACAAAATCATAGGAATTAGTACGAAATTATATAAAATAATAATTTAATGAAAGCTAAAAAGCAAGGAAATACTGCATGTTCTTGCATAAGATTTCGTATAAATTTTGGCGTCCGTATGTCTCCGAAGCCGTAGGTCGTGGGTTCGAATCCCGCCAGGCGCACCACTTTTCAAAACTACCCCTCAATTTTGTGCCATGAAATTTTAAAGCCCTTAAAATACTCAACAAATACAGAGCTTTAAAATGGCTGTAAAAATATGTTATTAAAAATATGTTATAATGCAAAACGAGTAACGTACACGTTACTCGTTTTAGTAACAAAATGTTCAGTATTGAATTTTAGAAATTTATATGATACAATTGGTATCATGCATGATACCAATTGAGGCAAAGATGGCTACCAAAAATGCACTCAAAGAAAAAATGTCTAAAAACACTGATAACATCCTAGGATGCCTTGAAAGTGAAGATTCTAATTTTTATAAAATAAGTGAGTTAAGAAAAACACACAATTTATGTATTAACAATAAATATATCTACCAAAATACTACATTTAAGACCTTTGAGGCTTTCTTAAAAGAACAGGGTGTTTTTAAAAAGAAAGTGACACTGGATTTCTCTGCTAAAAAATATACCAGATACTTCCTAAGTGAACCGAATATTTATGAGCTTGCTCTGAGTATCAATTCGGAGGTTTTTTTAAGCCATTATACAGCAGTGCACCTGCATAATTTAACTAATAATATCCCTAAGACTATTTTTGTTAACCTCGAAAAGTCAAAGCCCTTAAAAAGCACTCCTAAAAAAGTTCTTGAGCAAAAGGAAATTGATAAGGCAATGTATCTGCCACCCAGAATAAGCTCAAATCTTGTAGTGTATGGAATATATACAGTTAATCTTTTGAGTTCCAAGTATAGTAATGCTTTAGGAATCATCAGTAAGGAAATTAACGGGCAAAAGTTAAGGCTAACCAATATTGAGAGGACTTTAATTGATATAACAGTCAGCCCACATTATTGCGGTGGCACTTACGAGGTTTTAAATGTCTATAAAAAGGCGAAGGGTAAATTCAGCCCTGAAAAGCTGAGGGATATGCTGCAAAAACTAGATTATATTTATCCATTTCATCAGTGTATCGGTTTTTTTATGGACAAGGCCGGATATCCTGAAAAAGACCTGAAACTCTTTGAGGGAATGGGAATCCAGTATAAATTCTTTGTCCAGAGAGAACTCAGGGCTGATGAGAGAAAGTTTGATGAACGCTGGAGACTATTTTACCCAGAATTCTTCTAAATCGGCTATCAGATTTAATGTGTACTCAAAATAGTAATCAAATATCTCCGGCCTCCCTTTTTGCCTGAGATCAGCCTGTAAAACGCTTCTAAAGTCATCCTCGTGAATTTTACGTTTATCCTTCAGGAGGGTTAAGAGGTTCAGGTTAACATCTTTTGCCTGGAACACCTGCCTCAACACTTCCCTGTTATTAACGTCTTTAAAATCAACGTTCACAAGGTTTTCGTTCACGACATAAATATCATAAAAATCCCTTGCCCTTGGCAAGTCAACATCCTCCGCTTTTCCCCTGTATTCTTTCATCTTCTGGCAGAGAGCCCTGAGCTTTTCGCAAATGATTAATAACGGCGAGTAAACGTATAGTTTATGTCCTTCTATCTCTTTTAATTCCCTATTTTTCACATATTCAAATTTACTAATCTCAATTATAAAGGCTTTCTTATCTCCATCACCAAGAGGAACAGCCCTGTTTCTAAGAGCCTCAATATTGTCACCAATTTCGTTATACAGTGCTGACGGTATAAGTTTGAACATAAGTTCATATCCTGACATTTTTATATTGTCCGGCAATTTGACAGGCTTGTTTCTTATTTCAACATCAAAAGCGTGATAGTTTATCAAGCTGAACTGTTTCAGGAACTGAAGCCTTATTTTTTCGCTTAATTCCTTTAACGCTACAGGTGAAAATTCATCCTCTATGGAGAAATCAATATCTTTAGAAGCTCTATGGTGTAGTTTATATGCAAATTCAAGGCATGTCCCGCCTTTCAGGACTAATTTGTCCATTAAATATTCGTCTGAGACCAAGGCTACTATACTGGCCTTTTTAATTTTGTTTAGTTCATCAATTGCAAGCATGCTTTTGATTATAACCTAATTCAGTGTTTTCTGCCTTTTTGTTTAAATGGAGCAAATTATCCAGCGCATTAACTCCTTGCTGGTTAACCTCCGGCAGGATATGACCGTAAGTATCCATTGTCATTTGGATAGAAGCATGTCCCATCTGGGATTGAATGTATTTTATCGGAATATTGCTTGCTATCAGCAGAGAAGCGTAAGTGTGCCTCAAATCGTGGAACCTGATGGTTTTAATTTTGGCCTTCCTCAGTAGGGGCTGGAACTGGCGTTTATTCATATTGTTTGGATCGAGGTATTTTCCCTCTTTATTGGGGAAAACAAGCTCCTTATCGCTGCATGGACATTTTAATTTCCACTCCTTGAGTACTTTGGCAAGCTCATTGGACATATCAACATGGCGGTTTCTGTTGCTTTTTGGGGTTGTCAGGTGGCCCAGCGTATAGTTTGAATCGATTAATATCCTTTTGTTAAACCAGTCTATTTTATTCCAAGTTAAGGCAAACAGCTCTCCCTGTCTCATGCCTGTAAAAATTGCGGTAAATAAAAGGGGGTAAAAATCAGGAAAATATTCTTCGGCTGTATCTAATGCAAGCTTAACCTGTTCAGTTTCGAGTATTTTAAACTTTTTCCGGTTTTGCTTTAACTTCTTGACCTTAGTAGCAGGGTTTCTGAAAAGAATTTCATCATCAATCATTTTTTGGAAAACAGCGCCGATAAACTTTATTATATGGTTTACCGTCTGATTTGATAAGCCTTGATTAACTTTTTCGTGCATTAATCTACTGATGTCTAAAGGTTTTATACTGTTTAACTTTTTCCTGCCCAGAGAGTCCTTTAAATGGTTCTTCAAGTAGCCTTTATAGTTGTTATAAGTACTTTTCTTGCAGTGCAATTCAGCATGATATTTTATATATCTTTCTGCTGCTTCATTAAAAGTTATATCTTGGTTTTTAATATATGTACGATTAAATGAAAACGGTTTATTATTCAATAATAATAGTTATTTTAAAAGTATAATTCATTGGTTTTTATTTAATTGAGGTGTTTTTATGGCAAGAACAACTGCATATTTAAGAGTTTCAACAGTCGAACAGGATTTATAGAAAAGAATAAGGCAGAAATATTAAAACTAGCGAATGATAAAGACCTTGGAAAGGTCTTTTTTGTTGAAGAAAAAATATCAGGCAAAATTTCATGGAAAAAACGAAAAATAGCTGAAGTTCTTGAAGAATCTGAAGAAAATGACAATATTATCGTTAGTGAACTTTCACGACTTGGCAGGTCAATGCTTGAGTGCATGGAGATCCTTTCTATAGCCACACAAAAGAATATTAATATTTATTCTGTTAAGGGTAACTGGAATTTAGACAATACCATACAGAGTAAAATTATTGCGATGGCTTTTTCTATGGCAGCTGAAATTGAAAGAGATCTGATTTCATCAAGAACAAAAGAATCATTAAAAGCGAGAAAAGAACAAGGTGTAAAGCTTGGCAGACCAAAAGGCAAGGGCAAATCTAAGCTTGACCAATTTAAACCTGAAATTGAAGCACTGCTTGCGAATGGTTCGACACAAAAGTTCATAGTAAACAGGTACAACACAACACCAGCAAACCTGAACAACTGGCTAAAAAAGAATGAGAATAATTAAAGAGTTTGTTCTTTTGCATTATCATTAATGTTTTTTATTATGTTAATGATGTCATCAACCCTATTGTCATTAAAGACTCCTTTTATGCCTCCAAAGTGGAAGTTCGTAAATGGTGGATCATATAAAGAATCAGGCTGCATTATTCCTTTTTGGGTTAAATGGTCAATTATTGTTGTAATGAAGGATATTTGATTAGCTGTAAATAAAGAATCTTTTAAATAATCAGAGAATAATATTTCAACTGTTTTTCTGTCCAATCCAACCATTTTTCGAATAAATAAACCTAGGCTATCTTGTTCTCCATAGGCTTTCTCAAAAATTTCTCTGCTTCCTAACTCTCCTGATTCAAAAAGAATTCTCTCCAATTCTCTTATATCAGTAGGTGTAATAGGTTTATTGAATCTTAGTTTATGAATAGCTACCTGATCCTTGTATTCTTTAAGATAATGCTCTACTTTCTTTCTGTATTGAGCTAAATCATCTGCTGATTCATATCTTCCTGCTACTATTTCTGATGGTTCGCCTATTTCATCTTCAAAATCACTATAAACAACTTTCTTATCAGACTTATCTAAAAACTGAATTAAATCTCTTATTTTAATCCTGATTTCTTCAAGCATAGGGATAGTTATGAACTCCCAGAATTCACCCTCCTGCATATCAAGAATAAGCTCTAATTGAGCTTTTACCGCAGGAATACTTTTCTTATCTTCGAGTTGTCCAGCTATTTCTTTCATCTTTTTCTGGTAATAATCAAAATATTTGTAATTATCAAGAGTTCCAAGCTGCATGTTTAAAATCATAAGATCAAAACGTTTAGCAAGCTCGTCTTCTCTAGGTGTTTCTGAAGGTAAACCTGAAAGCTTTTTATAAAGTTCTAAAATCTCTTCAGGGTTTAAATTTTCCCAAATAGCTCTATTAGAATACTTCTCTACTTCTCTTCTGTGTTGTCTTACAATGAAATTATCCAGATTCATATTTTTAACTTCATTATGAAGGACATCTTTTAACTTACCTGACAAGAGTTTTAGCTGTTCTTCCTTATTTTTTATGTTTTGTGCCAGCTCAAGCCTTTTAATAAATATCTTTTGGCTTAATGGCATTTGAAGCTTGCTTTCTACTCCTTTAGGGTTTAGATTGAAGAATTCAAAATTCATACAAAAATCAAAGATATAAAAACATTCTTTATTCTGTCCGGGAGCAAACAAATCAGGACATAAACGTGTTCCTCTACCTATCATCTGGTGAAATTTGGTTTTAGACCTGACTATTTTAAAGAAAACCAGATTAACTACTTCTGGCACGTCTATTCCTGTATCAAGCATATCAACTGATATAGCGATAGTTGGTTCTTTTGTTTTTATGGAGAAGTCATCAATTAATGACTGTGCATAAGTAGCATAATTATCTATTACTCGGGCAAAAGAACCTTTTAGTTTTGGATAATTTTTATCAAATCTTTCTTGTATAAACTCGGCGTGATCGTGATTTTTTGCAAATATTATAGTTTTGCCTAGCTTATCTCCGCCTTCAACTTTAATGCCGTTTCGCATTACGTGCTCAAGCACCTTATCAACGGTATCTTCATTGAATAGCCACTTATTAACAGCAGATGAATCTATTTCTTCAGGAACCTGTCCTGTTTCTTCATCATAAAAAAGAACTTCGTATTCTTCTTTTTCTTCTTCTGAAAGCTCATCATATTTTATACCTTCACGCTGAAACTTTAACGGTACGCTGTAAGATTTTAACGGAACCAAATATCCTTGAGTGACAGCTTGATCAAGCTCGTAGTAATAAGTAGGAACTCCATCCTCTAATTCAAATAATTCATAGGTATTTTTATCAACTTCATCTCGAGGCGTGGCGGTTAGACCTATCATTAAGCTGTCAAAATAGTCAAAGATGGCTTTGTATTTCTTATAAACTGACCTGTGTGCCTCATCGACAACAATCAGGTCAAAATGTCCGGCTCCAAAGATTCTGTTTTCGGATTTTACAGAATCAATCATGTTCATCATCGTGTTATAAGTTGATAACACAACCCTGCTGGTCATTCCTTCCTTGTCTTCTGTGATGTCTATAGGGTTTGAATGCGGCAAATGCTGACTGAAGGCATTTTTTGCCTGATGTAAGAGCGCATTTCTGTCTGCTAAAAACAAAACTCTTTTGACCAAATTTGCTCTTTGCAGAACATCTACTAACGAGATTACAGTTCTTGTTTTGCCTGTACCTGTTGCCATGACAAGAAGTGCTTTTCTTTTTTTATCTTCAAAATCTTCGCAAACACGCTTAATTGCTTCTAATTGGTAAGGTCTGCCTGATATTTCGTGTTTTATAGGAACTGTTTTTAAGTCCAGTTTTGATTTACGCCTATTTATTAAAAGCTGTAATTCATCTTTTTTATAGAACCCTTGAACTTGTCTTGGTGGATAATTCAGGTCATCCCAGATAAAATGCTCGTAGCCGTTTGTATAGAATATTATTGGGCGTTGATTAAACTTCTTTTGGAGGCAATCTGCATAAAGCTTCGCCTGTTGCTTGCCTACTTTAGCGTCTTTTCTTGTTCTTTTAGCCTCAACTACTGCAAGAGGAAGACCGTTATCACCCCAAAGAACGTAATCCACAAAGCCTATACCTGAATCGTTAGGCATTCCTTCAACTTCGTATTCGCAAACGCCGGGTTCGTTTATATTCCAACCAGCTTCTTTTAGCAGGACATCAATAAAGTATTCTCTTGTCTGAGTTTCATTGTAATCATAGTTATCAGGAACCTGTTTATTCTGCTCTTTAGCTGCCTGAATTTGTATGAGACGTTCTTCTGCTTCCTTTAAGAGTTTTTCTTTTTCAAGTAGTTCCTGTTCTTTTTCTTCAAGGATTTTAGCGGCTTTTTTAAGCTCATCAGTCTGTTTTTCAGGACTTACAACAAGCTCAAGGTTGAAACTTAATCCTCTTTCAGGTGTTTGAGTAGAATAATACCTATAAACCCAATATAGAAAGTGGAACAGCTCTTTTAAGACGTTGAGCGAATCCATTTCAGTAACTTTTTTAAGGCTATGAGCAGCGATATTGCCGACTTTTTGGATGATTTTAAGTTTATTGAATAGCTTTGGATCAAGGTTATCCCTGAAAGTCTGTTCGTGAATTAAAGAAACCAGTTTTGTATCATAAGGCAGTTTTAAATAAGAATCGTTTTTGTAGAGCCATTTAACGGCATTTTCCATAGTTTTTCTGGAAAGTACGCAGGAAGCTTCCGGCGCAACATAAACCGTCTTTTCAGCTTTGTTTGCCAGATCGTATAGAAAATCAAATTCTTCTTTTAGGAACTCAAAGTTTGACATCTTAATTTGCGTATATCCTACAAAAATAAGCTTTATTTTATCATGAAATACTTGATTCTATACAGCGCAAGCTTTTTCAAAAGCCTTTTCGTTGAATTCTAGCTCGCCTTTAAAGGCGCGTTGAAGCAGGGCGTTGAAGAGGTCATCAAGTTTTTGGGCTGAGGTTTCGTTTTTAACTTTTTGTTGTTCGACTTTTTGGATTATTTGAGCGAATTTGTTTTGAAGCTCTATTGGTGGACATATTATAGGGAAATCTTCTATATGTTCTTTATTTAATTGTCTTTTATCAATTCCTCCAACGCAAACACGTCTGATATATTCTCTGTATTCTTTTGAAGTTAATATAGTAAGGACAAATTTATGATTTATACCTTCTTTTAGTCTAACAAAATAAACGTGTCCATTAATATTTGCTTTATCATCTTCACCCTCATATAAAGCAGATCTGCCTAAACTACTGTTTTCAGTATTTATTCTGCCTGTTTTAGTAATCAATATATCGTTATGTTTCAAACTACTTCTTTTCATTTTTTTGTGAGTTTCTTCATCAATATATGCTATATCTTTTTTTTCAATCCTGTTGTTCCATACATTTTGACTTCTGTAAAATTCAATTCCGCAAGAAACATAAACTTGACTTCCACCCTTTGGAGTGTTTCCACTCATTATCCCTTTTGATAATTCTTTTAATTTTTTTACTTCCCATTGTTTTTCATTCATTATAGGATCGCCGAACATATCGAGAAAAACCGACTGCAAAAACTCATCCAACTTGGCGTTGGCTTGTTTGCGTTTTTGGCGGAGTTCGTCTGCTTTATCCAGCACAGCAGCAATTTGTTTCTGGGTTTCAAGCGGAGGGAGTGAGATTTGTAAATTTCTTATGGAGCCTAACGCTACAAAAGATTGAACTCCACCTCTTTTTAATTTTTTAAATTGTCTATTAATCAGATCTGATTTAACTAAATGTAAAAGATACCTGTTATTTAAATTTTCATTATTAGCTAATTTTAAAAGAGCTACATTTTTAATTGAAAATTCAAAATCGGTATTTACTATTACAGGATTGCCAACAGTTCCAATCATTCCAAATAGAATGTCCCCGTTTTCTACCTTTGATCTTTTACTGAAAAATATATGATCTTCATAGCTAATACAGTTAACTTCAGTAAAATTAAGACCTTCAGTTGATAGATTCTTTGAGGTAATAAACGGTACACCTTTATCAACGTATTTAGGAGTATCATGCGTCCCATCCCTGACATCACAGATATCACCTAGTCTAACTATATTCCATTTCATGCCAGCATTGCCTCGAGGTCTTTAATGCCCTGCTGAATTTCTTTCTCAAATTCGCCCACTTCTTCAAGAATCTGTTTTGGCGGGTCGTACTCGACTTCTTCGTAAACTATTTCCTTATACCTGTTTATACTCAGGTCATAGCCATTTTCTTCAATTTCATCTTTCGGCACAAAGAAAGACTGGTCTGTCCTCTGCCTTGATTCTTCAGCCTCCAAATTGTCCCAACGCTCAAGTATATCAGGTATGTTATTGCATTCGTGCTTGTCCGTATCCAGCTCTATTCTCTTATCATCAAGGCTGAAACCGTCTGCCTGCATGTCATAGAACCAGACCTTATCAGTACCGCCCGAGTTCGTTTTTGTAAATATCAAAATTCCTGTTGATACTCCCGCATAAGGCTTAAACACACCTGAAGGCATAGAGATAACAGCTTCGAGTTTATGGTTTTCTACAAGAGTTTCCCGTACTTTCTTATGAGCATTAGAAGCTCCAAAAAGTACACCGTCAGGAATAATCACCGCGCATCTTCCGCCTGCTTTTAAGAGCCTTAGCATCAAAATCGGGAATAAAAGCTCTGTTTTAGACGTCTTAACTTCACCGGACAGGTTTTTCGCTATAGAGGATTTGTTTATCGACCCTTTAAAGGGCGGATTTGCCAGCACAAGCGTGCATTCTTCCTCTGCAAAAGCATAATCTTCGTGCAAAGAATCCCTGTAATTAATATCAGGATGATCTATACCGTGCAGCATCATATTCATAGCAGATATTCGCAGCATAGAGTAGTCAAAATCATACCCGTGGAACATCCCTTTATTAAAATGTTCTTTTGCTTGTTCGTTAATCTCAATTTCAGGATAGGTTTCTCTTAAATATTCACTCGCCGCAACCAGAAAACCTGCCGTGCCGCATGCAGGGTCGCAAATCACGTCTTTAGGCTGCGGTTTGGTTAGTTTAACCATCATTTCTATAATATGCTTAGGTGTTCTAAACTGCCCGTTACGTCCTTCTTGACTTAACTTGTTAAGCATATATTCATATAAATCACCTTTTGTATCCCTGTCAGCCATAGGAATATCACTAATTTGTTCCACAACATCAACAAGCAGTGCAGGTGTTTGAATCATGAATATCGCATCTTTCATATACCTTGTGAAAGAGGAAACATCCTTATTAACAGGTTTTTGTTCTTTGTTATCAGAATTTTCTTCATCGTTTTCAGGATTGTCTTCTTTATTATCAAGATTTTTTATAAAAGGAAAAACCTCATTCATTACAGTGCTGTGCATTTTTTCAGCATCATAGTCTTTAAACACTGACCAGCGAAGATGATTCTGTTCAGGTGTAAATATATGGTTTTCAATAGGTTTATTAAACTTGTTCGCCTTATTTTCCCGTGCTGTATGTAATTCATCAAGTCTTTTTATAAATAACAGATAAGACATCTGCTCAATCACAGTAAGAGAACTAGCTATTCCACCACTCCAAAATGTATCCCACAGCCTATCAACCTTGGATTTTATATCACCTGTTATCATAATGTATTCCTCTTTTTATGCGGATTAATTAAGTTTGATTATAGTACAAAGAGTTTTGCCAACAAACTAATTTTTCACACACGACGTGTAAAGCTTGACAAAAGAAAAACATCTGCTAAAATAAAATGTATAGAATCACACACCGTGTGTGAAACAAAAAGGAAAGCTCTTATGAACAAAAACATTCAAGAAGTAATAACAGCTGTTGAAAAAATCAAAAATCATTCTTTTAGCATTATGCGAAGTCCTATGGATAGTTTAGCTATTTTCTCTTTGCTTATTTATAAAGAATTAGATGAGAAAATCTTTAATAATAAATACTTTATTAATAATAGTGATTTTAGGGATATTTTCATTGAACTTCAATCGACATCAGACTTAATTCATTTTAGAGAAGTTTTGTTTTTTTCAAAAAATATATTCAAAAACTTATCTGAGAGCCAACTCGCATTTATAATTGATACGATGAAGCATATAAAAATAAGACATCTCAAAATGGAAGATAAATTTGTCTTAATAAAACAATTACTAAAATCAGATGATAGTCGATTTTTTAATTATATTAAAACTCCCTTTGAATTATGTGAACTTCTAATAGATATTTCAAATCCTAAATTAGATGATAAAATTATTGACCCTTCCGCAAAGTCTGGCGAATTTTTATTAGCTGCTTTCGAAAAAAAATATAAAGTTCTAAAGAAAAATAAAAAGATTGATGAAGAATATATTAAAAATTTTTTAGCGGAAAACATATTTGGAAATGAAGAAAATACGGACTTAAACCATTTAATTAGAACTTTTGAAGTTTTTTTATTGGGTGAATCAGCAAAATTAAATAATGAATACATGCAAGAAGAAAAAAGATTTTCAGAATATGATTGCATAGCAACAAATCCTCCTTTTAATTCGAGATTGAATAATAAAAGTGATTACGAATCCTTAGAATTAGCTTATATCTGGAAAAAAGATAACGATGAAAACTGGTTTAATACAGGCAAGTTAAGAAAAACAGTTACATATGAATCTTTAGTTTTAGAAAAAAGTAGAAAATATCTTAAAGAGGGCGGGCGAATTGCTATCATTTTACCTGAAGGAATATTATTTAATACAAATTTTGAATATGTAAGATATTGGATTAAAAATAATTACAAAATTGAAAGGATAATCTCTTTACCTTTAGGTGTTTTCCGTCCTTTTGCTGCTGTTAAAACAAGTGTTTTCATATTAAAAAAACCTTCTCAAAATGAAAAAATTATAGATTACTCAATTACTTTTTCCGAATTTGAAAATGAAACTAATTTTGATATTGAAAACTTAGAGAAAAATAGTTTTGATGTACCAATTTCATTAATTAAAACAGAAAATTTTTCTTACAACTATTATGCTAAAGCAGTTTCTGAAATTTCAGATTTAGAACATACAGACAAATTAAGAGAAGTAGCTGAAATAGTTAAAAATAAATCCGATAAACTTTTTAATGAAAACTTGGAAATAAATTATATAGATCTTTCAAGTGTTAATAAATTAACAGGGCAGGTAACAGAACCAAAAAAAATACTGAGCCAAGAAGCTCCCAGGAGGGCTTATTATGAAGTAAAAAAAGGAGATGTAATAACAGCTGTTTCAGGTCATTTAGGTGAAAAATCGCATGTTTCAGCATATATTACAGAAGAACTAGATGGAAGTATTTGTTCAAACGGTTTTAAAGTATTACGACCTAAAGGAAATATAAATCCTATTTATTTATGGTATTACCTGCGCTCCGAATTATTTTTAAGTCAAGTAAGAAAATTTATGACTGGTACAGTACAGTTTTTGTTAAAGGAAAAAGATCTTATTGAATTTGATATTTATTTACCGCCACCAGAGAAACAAGAAGAAATAGCTAAACAGGTTCTGGAGAATATAGAAAAAATTAATGAGGCGCAAGTTTTTTTACAAAATCCAGAACTTTATATTGAAAAAACTTTAAGAAAGGAGGAGCATTTATTATGATTGTCATAATAAATGAAAAAGTACTACTTGTGCTAATAGTACTTTTTCAAAAGATAATTTTATAGTTCTTTAATCAGCTTGCGCCTCTTTTTTATTATAAACAAGTTTTTAATTAATTCAAATAAAATTATTCATTAAAATTAATCTCTGATTCATATTCATCTATTGTGATTCCATCTTCTAATTTCCAGGCATCTTTGCCATTAATTGCTCTGTTTTTAACTATTGCAGCTGCTGCTGACGGTGAAGTAAAAGGAATGTCTTTTATTGTGATTAAAGCTCCTTTCACTTCGCTTGTAGTAAATAATTCTTTTTCAAGCTTTTGTCTTAATTTAAAATAATTATGAGTTTTAAAACTTTCTCTAGGAGTTGCTTCAACAAAAGATCCTTGAAGCAATTTATATCCATTATCAGTAATAACAAGTTTTGCGCCCAAGAAATTACCGTCTTTATCTTTTCTATCTTTAGTAAGGTTTAAATAAAATATTTTTTCTTCTTTTGTTAAAGCTTTTTCTTCTTGATTAAGTTGAGCAAAATTAATAACACCTAAGTTATCCATAATAAAAATCAAGTTGTCTTTAAAGACTGACATATCAGCTTTATCACATTCAGGCAAGTTTGAGCCTGTTGGTGTTGAGCCATTTTTTAATTCAATAGTTGTAAAATTTGTCTTAGCAACTTCATAGAACTCTTTTTCTAAATATCTTACATGTGCTTTGGTTAAATTAGAATCTTTGCTTGTAAAAACAACAAATTTATCCCACCAATCTTTTTTATGATGCTGCTTGAGTCGTGATGCTGCTTCATCAGCTTCGCCAATATACAAAATAGTCTGATTGGTTTCTTCGTTTGTTGATAATAAAAAATAAATTCCGGGAGCTTGTAATTCTTCAACTGATTGAATAGTTTGGACATGCTTTCTTTCACCAATAAAAGCTTTACCTGTCCAATTACTTAACTCAGCAGATTTAAGATTTTTGTATTTATCTCCCATAATAAAGAGTTTTATTGTTCTTCCACTCATAAAATTTCCTTTAAACACTTGACGTAAACTTATTTTACAAAAAACATGTAAATAATCACTAAAAGTTTATTTTTCTGAATTACAAATTACAAAAAGTTTTAATTTTGTATATTAGTTTATATATAAGCGTTCCATAACTTTTAACAGAGAGTTTCTGGTTGGTCTCAAAAAACAGAAAAATAAATTAAGTGTATTAATGCTAAAGCATTCTATAAAATACTTAATTTGAAATAACTAATAAAAACTATTTTCTACTTCAAAAAATTGTGTTAAAATTTGAAGTACAAAGTTAATTTTTATAAAAATGGTGAAAGTTATGATAAACAGGCTTGTTCAAAAACAGGTAGAAGATCAGATTATTCAGGAGGCTGAAAATTATACTAAACATCCTGTCCCAAAAAGAAACGCAATTATAATCTATGGTGCAAGACAAGTTGGTAAAACCACGCTTGTAAAAAATATCCTGAATAAATATCCCGAAAAAGCTCGTTATATAAACTGTGAACTTATTTCAAACAAGGAAAATCTTGAAACAACAGACCATATTAAACTTAAATCTTTTTTGGGTAATTCAGAAATCATAATCCTTGATGAAGCCCAAAAGATAAGAGATATTGGGCTTACCCTGAAAATTATAGTTGACACTTATCCTGAATATCAAATTATAGCAACTGGTTCATCCAGTTTTGATTTGGGAAACAAGCTAAAAGAGCCAATGACAGGAAGAACAAAGGTTTTCAGGCTTTATCCGGCTTCTGTTCAGGAAATAAGCAAAAATTATGATATGTTTTCTCCCGCAACTCTAGAAAATTTGTTAAGGTTCGGTTCGTATCCTGAAGTTATTACTCTTTTATACGAAAAATCAGAAGCAGAAGCCCAAAATAAACTTGATGAGGTATCAAGCAGCTATCTTTACAGAGATATTTTTGAAATAGAAAATCTGAAAAGAACTGATATTATTCTAAAGTTGCTTAAGGCGTTGGCTTTACAGGTAGGCAATGAAGTATCTATTAATGAACTTTCAAACCTTGTAGGCGTAAGCGTTCATACCATAGACAATTATTTATACCTGTTACAGGAAAGCTTTATAATTCACATTTTATGGTCTTTTAGCAGAAACCCGCGAAAAGAGCTGAATAAAAAAATTAAAGTTTATTTTTATGACCTTGGTATAAGAAACAGTCTTATACAAAATTATAATCCTCTTGATATAAGGATGGATACAGGTGCTTTATGGGAAAACTTTTGTATTATTGAAAGAGTAAAATACAATTCAATAAATAAAAACTTAGTAAATTCTTATTTCTGGCGGACTTATGCAGGCAAGGAAGTTGATTATATCGAAGAACATTCAGGACAGCTTGATGGCTATGAATTTAAATGGAATGAAAATGCAAAATTTAAAGTTCCAAAATCATTTATTGATAACTATGAAAATGCCACAGTTAAAAAAATCGACAGAAAAAATTATCTTGAATTTCTTACCTGATTTTTTGTTAGGTAATTTAAAAATTTTATTCAAACAGCCTAGTGTACAGGAGTAAAAGGTTTTAATTTTGCATATTAGTTTATATATATGTATTCCGTAACTTTTAACAGGGAGCCTCTGGTTGGTCTCAGTTTTTTAAGAATTGATCTAAATTATAAAAAATCGATTCAACGTGATAAAATCAACATATAGATTATAAATTTTTTCTTAGCGCATACATATTGTAGAAATATAAAAAGTTGTTTTTTGTTTCAATTTTGTTTCAAAAATTCTGAAACAAGCTGAAAATTCAAACAAAAGACAAGCAAATAGTTAAGCCTGAAAAGCCTTATAAACAAAGAATTTTAACTAAAATTTACTAGGCGTGATAAATGCACTAAAAAACGTTAATTCTATCTCCGAAGCCGTAGGTCGTGGGTTCGAATCCCGCCAGGCGCACCACTTTTCAAAATCACCTCTACATATTCAAACTTGTTAATCTCAACTATAAAGGCTTTTTATTTCACTTAACTAACTCGATTCTACTCGAGTTGCTAATTGCATAGTCATATCCTGGCTTTTGGCTAATTAGAGATTGGGGTTAACTACCGTTTTTTTAATAATTCATAAAAAGAGTTTTTATCTCGCCTACGACCTGCTTTTTCCAGTTTGTAATCTGTTTTTTATATAAATTATCAAGTTTTTCAGACAACTGAACCTGTTTTTTCCCTAACCAGCCAAGTTTTATGAGGGAATCAATTGTGACTATCGAACGTGCTTTGGAATCGGCATCAATTATTTTAACCACTAAAACCTGCCGGAGCTCGAGATTTGCCACGATGCATACCCCTTCTGCAGCTACTTTTGCTATAAGTTTCCCTCCGGAAGCCGCGATTATTTCACTGTCCAGTCTGTTATTTCCCCCTATTATATATGGGTTTTGGGCTATAGCATTTTTTAACGGGCTGTATTTGGGGTTTAATAACAGGTTTAAAAAACCGACGCCCATATTGTGATGAGGCATCACGGGAACGGGTGCGGAACATCCATCCAGCGCAGTTTCAGGAAGTTTTTCAAGCTTGCACAAGTCCTTGATATTTTGCATTATCATTTCCTGGAGAGGGTGGCTAATATTAAGATAATCAGAAACATCCCAGTTATTTTTAACGCAAACAGCAAGCATGCCGGCATGTTTTCCCGAACAGTTATTATGAAAAGCATTGGGCTGTGCATCATGTTTTATAAAATTTTCTTTTTCCGAGGCATCCAGGGGCATATGAGCTCCACACTGTAAGTTTTCCCCGGCCAGCCCAATTTTTTTTAAAATCCCGGCAACTTTTTCAATATGAACAGAAGTACCCGCATGCGAGGCGCAGATGATTGCAAGTTCTTTGTCAGTGAAATTAAAGTATTCATAAGCCCGGGAGTCAATAACTGCCGTTGCCTGCAAAGGTTTTGCCCCTGATCGGAAAGGAAAAGGAGTTTTTTCACCCTCTCCGATTTTCAGGATAATTTCAGAATTTTCATTAATAAGCTGAATAAACCCGTAATGAAGCTTTTCCGGAAAGTTTCCCCGCTCGGTCATTACAAGAGGTTCGGGCTGCATAAAAACCTAATTTCCCGCTTCTATTTTTGCAAATAACTCGTTATCTTCTGTCAAAGTAGGCTTGTATACGCTTTCAGAGTCTTTTTTCAAAAATAGTATACCTTCGGTATCTTCTTTTGTTAAAAACTCAAGGTCTATTAAAATATCTGCCAATCCCGGCCTGTCTCCAATGGAATCTTCAATGTATTTCTGGTTTCTAAGCGCTTCATCAAGTTGTTCCATATTAATTTTGCCGATTTTAACAAAGTATTCGCCAAGTCTTATTCTTCCTGCCATATAAAGGACTGTTCCTCTTATAACAGGTGAAGTCGGGTTGATGATAACTTCATTGTCAACTGCTTCAAGAAATGTTTTTGAACACTCATAAAAGCTCCAGTTATTTGAGACAGCTATTTCAATAATGCTTAATTCCTGAAAAGCGCCTTCCAGTAAGCTATAAACTCCCTCTTTATAATTACCTGTCCTTTTTTCAATTTCTTTTTTGCCCGCATATGTTAGCCTGGGTATATAAAGCTGAAAACAATTATCTTTTGAAGTTGACCTGAAATAACTCTTCATCTCAGAAGACTCAAGTTGCTGCCTTAATTCAAGGTAAATAATCTGTTTTATCCATACCGGCAGGCTTATAATTTCCTGTATTAAAAATTTAAATACATTTTTGGGTACTGCTTGCATAATGTTTCCATAAAAATCTTATTTTTACATAATTATTATAAACTATACCAGATATTTTAGGGATTTAAAACAAGGGGAAATACTTTTCATTGAAATTGTATTTTACCTTACAAGAAACTCTTTTTGATAAAAAAGCAGGCAACCGGAAATAAGTATAATTATGTTTGGAGACCACGCGGCAAGCAGGGGAGTCAATATTTGAGCCTCGCCAAGGGATGTTGATACAGCTCTCAATATGTAATAAAGGAATATTATAAGTATGCTAAATAATAATCCCCTGTTAAACCTGGCTCTGGGAGGTGTAATAGCAAGAGGAATCCCTATAATGGAGATTAAAAAACACGTTGCAGGCAGTGAAATCTTTTCATAAAGCCTTATTCTAAGTTCCGCAAGCTCAGGGTTGTCTTTTTCCTCTTTTTCTATACTGTTTATGTATTTTGCCAGCTCGAAAAAGTTTAGCTCCCCGGCTTTGTGCAGTTTTTTCAGTTTATTAAGGTTAAAAACAGTGTTCATTGAGGATTCTTTGAAAACTGCCGTATTCATTATTTTTCCGTTGCGGGAAATCGTATAGTTTACAGCATCATAGAACTTCCACTTATCAGGCATAGCCTCGGCCCGCTTTGCCTGCATAACCTGTATCATCTCTTTGCGAGACAAATCCAGCACGGTTACGCCTTCTATGTTTTTATTTTCATATTTATTTATATAAAACAGTCTTTTCAGCTGTTTGTTAACGTCAAACTCCTTAAATGAAAAGTTTGTTTTGGAATCAGGAAGGTTTTTTTGCATTATAGCCCATAACATAAGGTTTCTTGCCTGGGTATTTGCTGCCGGAACAACAAACTCGTTTATAAAAAAGCTGCTGATCGCTGCTGCAAAGCTAAAAATCAAAACAGGAAGCGCAAGTCTTCTCAAGTTTATCCCGCATGCCCTCATTATAGTAATTTCGTTGTTGGTGTTAAAGCGGTTAAAGGTAAGGATTGTAGCGAGCAAAATTGCCATGGGTATTGTAAAAACTATAATATAAGGCATTTGCAAAAGAACAGCAAGAAATGCAACTTTAAAAGGGATTCCGTAATTGGAAATTTGCTTAACAAGGTATAAAAACTGGTCTGAGGCGAAAACCAGCGAGGTAAAAACGACTATTCCGGGAAAAAACGTCTCCAGAAGCTGTTTTAGTAAATACCTGTCGAGTATGCCCAGATGAAATTTTTTTGCTTTTGTAATAATTTCGTTCATTTTTTTGAGGTTATAATGGTTTTAACTTGTCATAGTATTATATTATTTTATAATACTATAGTAAATCCCGAACATTTTTGTACTTTAAGGAGAAAAAAATGTCTGATGCAATAAAAGTAGACGATGCAAGCTTTGAACAGGAGGTCAAACAGGCGGAAGTTCCTGTGCTGGTTGACTTCTGGGCGCCATGGTGCGGTCCTTGCAGGAAAATCTCTCCTATTATTGATGAAATAGCTGAGGAATACAAAGGCAAAATTAAGGTTTTAAAGCTTAACACGGACGAAAATATACGCACTGCCCAGGAATACAGTATAAGCGGTATTCCGAGTATTCTTATATTCAATAAAGGTGAAGCTGTTGAAAGGCTGGTAGGTCTTATGCAAAAGCAGAACCTTGTTTCAACCATTGAAAAATACCTTTAGTTTTTTGGCAAATCTTGAATATATGCAATTCGTAATCGGAATTAAATAACCCCGGTGGCGGGTTAGCTAAAAACCAGTTATAGACCGGTTAATTTTCTGAATTTTTCAAACTGTGTTGATAGTCCTCAAGCGCAGCCTGCAATGAGGGTTTGTGCGCTTGCTTCCCTACATTTTTATAAATTGTTATATAAAATAGGAAGTTTTATATTTTTTAAAACCCCTAAAGTTATTTTATAATAGTCATAATGGGGTTA
>JANQIY010000300.1 GCA_028281965.1 Candidatus Gastranaerophilales bacterium | reverse complement strand
CTTTGGATAGTTTTTCCTAATTGGACTTCAATACCATTTTTTGGGTCGAAAATTGCATTTTCAACCTTAGTTAAGGATTTCTTAATCTCTGCTAAGCCCTTGACAATTGATGCTTGCATTTCCGTTTGATCTTTTGTGGCTTCTTTTTTGTTATGTTCATTTTCTGCTTGATTTAAGGGTGCGTTGTTAAGTTCTGCATTCTCACCTTCGTTATAGTTAAGGTGAAAATTTTCATTATTGTTTTCCGGCTCTGAAGTAATTTCTTCACCTTGTTCCGATGAGTCAGCTAACTGCAATCTTTCTTCTTGATTTTCACTTTCTTCAACTAAACTCTCATGGCTCTTTGCCTCTACCAATGTCATAAGACCCCCTTCTCCTTCTTTAAGCACTTTTTTGGGGTCTTTAGTGTCTTTTGCTTTATTCCTAGCTGAAGTACGAATTGCTAAACTAGCATGCTTTTCACTCACCGGTGACCTCGGAGAACTTGAGTTGGCTGACGCCATTTGTTTCTTAAATGCTGCGGCAATATCGCCCACTGTCCCTTTTGAAGGCCTAGACGGATATCTTTTCCTCTCTTCTGGCGGATTGTTAGATGTTTTTTCTTTTCCTGGCATGTTCATAAGTATTTCTGTTCACTTTCATAAACATACGACCAATATATCCTATAAAAATCCATCATTATCTCGAGCCGGCTAAAAACACGTTCAGCGCATTATAGATGTCGCACCGCACCTTTATCTTTTTTCTTTGAGGATGAAGAAAATTTTGAAACGCAAACAACGAAGTAATTTGTCTTTTTCATCGCAATGCTCAATAAACTTAGAAAAACGAAATCATCCTACATTAAGAAATGAAATGTTTACAAAAACAACAGGATGAAGAAAATTTTGTTTTTGTAAACATTTTGTTTCTTCATGTATGATGATTTCGTTTCTAAGTTTATTGAGCATTGCGATGAAAAAGACAAATTACTTCGTTGTTTGCGTTTCATTATTGCTACCTTTTCATAAATTAATTAATCAATAATTA
>JANQIY010000280.1 GCA_028281965.1 Candidatus Gastranaerophilales bacterium | reverse complement strand
AGCTCCCGCTGTCGCGCACAGCCAGCCTAAAGGAGGAAAAGAGGCTCCGCCTCTTTTCGATTCTCTATAATTTTTTGGCAAATGTTGCATAGTCATATCCTTGTTTTTAGCTAATTAGAGATTGAGGTTAATTAACTCCAATCACGAAATAGGAAATTCATTGATAAGGCTGATTCGAAACTCCTTAAAATTTATAAAAAAGAGGCGGCGGCTCTGCGTTAGCGGTAGCACAGCCTCATTCATGAAGCCGCCGCCCACCTTCAGGGCGGGTTGGGTGGGCGTTTTAAGGAATTTCGAAAATATTTAATTCGTGATTCAGGTTAATTAACCCCAATGACGGGTTAAGAATTTTTCAAAATGCCTATCCACCGCCCTAAAGCGGTAATTTACGTTATAATTATTTTTAGAAAATATAAATATTTGAAAAAGTATGCAGCAGCAAAATTTATCAAGAGTTTACCAGGTATCCAGATTATTTCTGGCTTCTTTTGTAGATGCCGAAAATTTTTATGATTATGAGGATGTACAAAAAAAATTGCCGGAATTTTTCAACTGCCGGCTCAAGTTTGTTGAAAAAGAGAATCTTCATTTAACGTGGAAATTTATCGGGGAAACGGAAAATAGCGCTATTTCCGAAATTATAGATTTTATAGAAAAAACTGTGTCTGAAACCCCTGAAATAACCGTAAATTTTGATAAATTCCAGGTCTGGCCGGATTTATCCTACCCCAAACAGCTTGTTATAACAGGAGATGACATGGAAAATACAGGCTCCGGGCTTTACGAAGCTTTAAATACAGGCTTAAAACCCTTTGGAATAAAAAAAGACAAGAGAAAATTTAATCCTCATATAACAGTAGCACGCTTCAGGCTAAAGCAAAAACCAAAAGAAAAGATGGATATTCCTGACTGGCTTGATTTTAGAAGTAAAAAAATTGTATTTAACCGATTGGGCTTGATAAAAAGCCGGCTCACACCAAACGGCAGTATTTATGAAACAATTAAAAATTTTCACTGGTAGCAACGGGTTTATCTTTATGCAGGCACTTTTTCACGTCCCGTCTTTACTGCATTATTCCCCTTGCCAGGCCTGTAAGGGCAGTTCAATTATGAATGAGGTTCCCTTGTCAATCTCGCTTTTAGCGGTAATTTTTCCTCTGTGCTTTTCTATAATCTGGTAACAGATTGACAAACCAAGACCCGTTCCGACACCAACGCCTTTTGTGGTGAAACCGGGATCGAAAATCCTGTCAAGGTTTTCGGCAGGTATGCCTTTTCCTGTGTCAGTTATGGTTATTAATACACTGTCAGGGAGTTTTTCGGTTTTTATTGTAATTGTCCCGCTGTCTTCTATGCTCTGGCATGCATTGACGAGTATATTCATAAATACCTGATTAAGCTGGTTTGGGCGGCATTTTACGGGAGGCAGCGTTGAAAAATCCCTGATGATGTCTATTTTGTTTTTTGTTTCGTGATTAATAAGAGCCAGCGTACTGTTTATACCTTCATGAATGTCAGTTTCCTGATAGTCCGCCTCGTCCAGCCTTGCAAAGTTTTTAAGGGATTTTACAAGGGCATTTATTCGCCTTATCGCCTCGGTGTTAGTTAATACGGCATTTTCCAGGATTTCCAAAATATCTTTATCTTTAACCTGTTCCTGAACTTTTTCTATACATTTTTTAATAATATTGTTGTTGCTGTTTACAGACCCCAGCGGAGTGTTGATTTCATGGGCAACTCCCGCTACCAGCTGGCCCAGGGATGCCATTTTTTCCGATTGAATAAGCTGGGCCTGGGTTTCTTTTAGCTTGAGTATAGCATTTTCCAGTTCATTCTTCTGGTTAAGCGTGGTTTCAAACAATTCTGCCTGGTTTATAGCGGAAGCCAGCTGTGAAGTTATGCCTTCTATAAGGTTAATTTCTTCTTCATGCCAGGACTTTTTGCTGCCGGCATGATAAAAAACCATTACTCCAAGAAGCTTATCCCTGTATAATACCGGCGTAACCAATCTTGGCTGTATATTACCGGATTTTGGATCTGTCATAATATTAGAAATTATGGTTTTGTGCTTGTTAAAAACCTGTTTAATCCCGGAATCATTATTTAAATCAAGTTTTTTAACTTCTTTTATATTCCAGCTGTTTTTCAGTGTAAAAGAGTTATCATCCCGGTTTAGTGTCGCAAAATAGCTTTTATCAAGCCCAAGTGTATTTGAAATCTCTTTTAATGCGCTTTCAATTATTTTATCCAGTTCAAGAGAGCCTCTTATGGAGTTGGAAATCCTGTTTATAAGCCCTGTCCTGACCGCAAGGTTTTGGGATTTTTCCTGGAGTTGGAAATAATCTTTATTAGACGCTTCAAGTTCAGAAATTCTTTGTTTATATTCGTTTATTAAGCTTTTATTTTCCTTAAGGCGCTGTTGGGTGGATATGTCCGACAAAATAATTATGGTATTTCCGCTATTTTTGAAGCTTCGCAGCAAAAAACTTGTATATTCATTTTCACCGGACTGAAACAGGACTTCAGCTTTCATGTTCTCCTGAATTAACAAGGCTTCGCTGAGTGGAGAATAGTTAAAAATATTTTCCTTATTAAGAATACAGATGTCAGAGCTGAAAAGATGCTTAATCTCGGTAATAGAACCAGGATTACCAAGCAAAAAACACGCTTTTTTATTGAGGTAAATTACGTTTTTATCCTGATTAATCAATAACAGAGACTCTTCTGAGTCATTAAACATCTCTTTTAAGCAGCTCTCATCCATTTTTAAGTCGGTTTGCATTAATTACTCACAACCTGTATATGAAATTTTTAAAAAACATATTAAGTTTTATTTTATCACTACTTTTATTAACATTATAAGAGCCTATCCAGGAAATAAAAAAAATAAACGAACAATGTCATTTACGAGAAGGGCAGGTAAATAAGCCCGGTTATTTGATATAAACGCTATTCTGCCCGACGTGGTAATCTATCTCATAATGTTGGCTGGACAGATTGGCTTACTCCCCTACATTTTTAATTTAAATAGCTTATCATTAATTTCAAAACGCCATAAATTGTCATGCTGAAATAATTTCAGTATATTTTCAACGCT
>JANQIY010000279.1 GCA_028281965.1 Candidatus Gastranaerophilales bacterium | reverse complement strand
AGCTCCCGCTGTCGCGCACAGCCAGCCTAAAGGAGGAAAAGAGGCTCCGCCTCTTTTCGATTCTCTATAATTTTTTGGCAAATGTTGCATAGTCATATCTTGGCTTTTGGCTAATTAGCAACTCAAGTTATTGAAGAAGAGTTTTCTGAAAACCGGAAACTACTTGATGAGTAGCAAAATTTTTACTTTTTTTAAAAAATAAATTCGTTTTGGTATAGTATACCTATTATGAGCAAAGTTTCAGATATAATTAAGGGAAAAGTTACGGATTTTCTCAAAAAATACGGGCTTCTTGATGAAAATAACAGGCTCCTGGCAGCATTTTCCGGAGGTCCGGACTCGTTATGCCTGCTGGACGTTCTCTATAACGTTAATAAAAGTCATAACTTTAAGCTTGCAGCAGCGCACCTGAACCATAACTGGCGGGGAGAAGAGTCCCGGCAGGAAGCTGAAAAGGCGAAAAATTACTGTAAAGAAAGACAAATAGACTTTTACACAGAAACCCTGCCTGCCGAGCTTCCGCAAACAGAAGAAGAGGCCCGCAACAGAAGATATGAGTTTTTTAACAAAATATCCGCAAAAATTGGCGCAACCGCTATTTTAACAGGCCATACCCGCACAGACCAGGCTGAAACCGTTTTATACAGAATAATAAAAGGCACAGGGACAGCGGGACTTGGGGGAATTCCGGAAATTCGGGACCAAACAGGCTCTTGTGCAATCTACAGGCCTTTGCTCGCTGATATTTCCAGGTGTGACTGCATAAAATACTGCGAAGACAACAACCTGGCTCCAAGTTTTGACCCGGGCAACTATGATCAAAAGTATCTCAGAAACAGGATAAGACATGGCCTCTTGCCGGAACTTCGCACATACAACAGCGCTATAGACGATGCTCTTATAAGGTTATCGCTGATAGCAAAAGAATCCGAGGATATTATCGAGGAATACACCGCACAAACAGGTAAAAATATTTTTAAAAATGTTAACTCCATCTGTACAAAGGAATTTTTAAAACTTTCCAATCCCTTAAAAAAACGTATTTTACTTGATTTTTTAAGAAAAAACGAAATTGAATACACATTTGAAAGGATTGCTGACCTGTTTTTCTTTATAGAAGAAAACCCTGGTTCTAAATCAGGGAAAACCTTCTCTATTGGAAAGGATTTATGGTTTTTTGCGTCTTCCAAAGAAATGAAAATCATTGAAAAAACACGGGCAATAAGCTCTTATAAAGTTGTTTTGGTAAGTTTTGAAAGTGAAACTACCCACTCAGGTTTAAATGTCAGCTTAAATATAGAAAAATGGCAGCAGGGAAAGCCTGATAAGTTTCCTTCAGAAGACGAATATGTTGTTTTTGCCGACTTAAGCGGGATAAAAGGCGAAATTTACCTGCGGACAAGAATTCCCGGAGATATTATCCGGCCTTTTGGGATGAAAGAAACCACAAAGTTGAAAAAATATCTGATAAATAGAGCTATCCCGAAGCATATTCGAGATGAAATTCCACTTCTTGCTGACGAGAATGAAGTTTTATGGGCTGCAGGCGTAGGAATCAGTGAAAAATTGAGAGTTAAAGAAATTCCCACACATAAAATCACTATAAAAAGAATTAATTTGCAATGATTATTAAACCCCGCCGAAATCGCTCCCAGATGATGTTATGCTTTTTATAACGTACTTTTAAGACCGGTTCCAATAACGATCGCTGTTTGTATTAACTGCCTTTAGTGCTAAAATATTATTAATTAGTCTGGAAATAAAAATTTTATATTTGAATATGAAATAAACTTATTATGAGCGAAAAAACTAAAATATTATTTCTGGGTGATATTGTAGGCAGGCCCGGACGTCATGGAGTACGTAAATTTCTCGAAAAAAACGGCTCCGGTTATGATTTTATAATTGCAAACGTAGAAAACGCATCCCATGGATACGGTTTAACCAGGCGAAACTATGAAGAAATTTCTTCGTTTGGGATAGATGCGATGACCTCAGGGAATCATATCTGGGACAGAAAAGAAATTTTTGAGTATATAAATGATGCGGATAAACTCATAAGACCGCTAAATTTCCCGGAAGGAGCCCCGGGGGTGGGTTCCGGGGTTTTTAAAACGGAAAAAGGTTTTTTAATAGGCGTAATAAATATTTTAGGAGTTGTTTTCATGTCTCCTTTGATTCCTCCGTGGGAGCTTTTAAAAAAAGAAATTGAAAAATTGAAAGAAAAAACGCCTGTTATAATTTTAGACTGCCATGCCGAAGCGACAGCAGAGAAGATGTCCTGCGGGTATATAGCCGCAAAACAGGGAGCAAGCGCTGTAATAGGAACGCATACACACGTCCAGACAGCTGATGAGACCCTTCTGAAAAACACTACGGCTTATATAACAGATGCGGGTTTTTGCGGGTCACAAAGGAGTGTTATAGGAATGGACGTTGATACATCGGTGGAAAGGCTGGTAAAAGCGCTGCCTGTAAGGCTGGAAGTTGGCCCGATGGACAGGGTGCAAATTAATGGGGTGGAATTTGTCGTCGATTGCAAAACAGGGCATGCTGAAAGTATTGTTAGAATTAATGAAGTTTTAAATCTTAAGGAAGAGGTAAGTTAATATGAAAGGATAGAAAATTGAAAATAGACCTGCACATTCATAGTGTCTACTCTGACGGTGCGCTATCTCCTGAAAAAATTGTAGATATAGCAATTGATTCAGGATTGTCAGCCATAGCAATCACAGACCATGACAACATCCTTGCGTTTAAACATGCGCAGGCCCAGGCCAGGCTAAAATCAGAGGAAACAGGCCGACCTTCGCCTGAAATCATTCCGGGAATGGAAGTAAATACAATTTTTAACAACGAAGAAGTCCATGTTCTGGGTTATTTTTTCGACTTTCAGGACAAAAACATACTGGATATGATTGCATACCAACAACACGCAAGAATTGAGCAAATCACAAAAATCATTGAAAAGCTGGACAAAATCGCGAACATAAAAATTACAATGGATGATATAACCTGCTATATCCAGGAAGGAGGCAGTATAGGCAGGCCTCATATAGCAAAAGCTATCCTGAAAGCAGGCGGGGTTTCAAGTGTTATAGAAGCTTATAAAAAGTACATAAATGACAGCTCCCCGACTTATATCCGGAGAAACACCATAAGCCCCCATGAAGCTGTTGAGACGATTTATGAAGCGGGCGGAATCCCTGTAGTTGCCCACCCACACAGCTTGAGCAAGCCGGAAGACTTAATCAAGGAATTGATGAACTATGGTTTAAGAGGGATCGAAGTTTACCACAGAAGGCATTCACCAGCAATAATTGAGTATTTCTCAAGCCTTGCGGAAACTTATAACCTTATAATGACCGGCGGTTCAGATTGCCACGGTGCAGCTCCGGGAGGAGGGGTACACTTGGGCAAAACCCATGTGCCTGAATGGGTTTTACCGGAACTAAAAAACGAAAAAAACCGCCTGGAAATCGCCTCCAGCTAGTGTTTCTTAATAAATAATTTTTTTGTACTATATTGCCTGTAAAAGCATAAAAAGGAAATTAATATGTACTGCACGAGTGGAATTTATATGTTGGCTTTGACTATTGCCGCCTACCTTATAGGGTCTTTCCCCACAGGATATGTACTGGTAAAAGCAATAAAAGGTATTGACCTCAGGGAAACAGGCAGCGGAAGTACCGGGGCTACGAATGTAAAAAGGGTTATGGGAATGCCCGCTTTTATCTTTGTAATGCTTTTTGACGGATTCAAGGGCATGCTGCCGGTTATGGGCGCAAAGTACCTTGAAACCAAATTTACCTTAATGCCGGAGTTTCATATTTTGCCTGTTTTAGTTGCAATTGCCGTTATTTTAGGCCATAGCAGATCTGTTTTCCTGCGGTTTAAAGGTGGAAAGTCCGTAGCATCAGGCGTAGGAACAATTTTAGGACTTTACTGGCCAGTTGGTTTAATTACGGCAGGATTATGGATAGTTCTTACGTATTTTACAAAAATAGTTTCCATAAGTTCCATGATTGTGGTTGTGCTTACACCTGTATGGATGTTTTTGTTTAAACAACCTGCAAGCTTTGTTATTTACTGCTTTTTAGGAGCAGTTTACATAGTCTGCCTTCACAGGGAAAACATAAAAAGGCTTTTAGAAGGCAAAGAAAATAAATTTAGAAATTAATAAAACAGGCAAAAATTCTAGTGATCTTCAAAATTTGGCGGTGATATTAAATTAAGTGGCGACGAAAAATTTTAAAAATCTATTTTCCTAATAATACAGGAGGACAGAAAAATGAAAGAGAAGTTCGCAAAAACACCTGAAAACTTTTTCGTCCTTTTTTAGGGTTTAATCAACGCTAAAATTTACTATTCTTAACAGGCTCTTTTTTTAACAATTTTTTAAAATTAATTGTTTTTATTTATATAGATAACAAAATACACGGGATATTAAGAAGTAAGTTAGTTACAAAAAAAGGAGGAAGGAATATGGGAGATACTGCTATTTCGTCAATGTGTTCATCAGGTAATTGGCAAAAAATTTCAAGAGAAGTGGACTACGCAGGTATTTGTGGAAGACATTTTTCAGTTCATGCTATAGGAGGAGAAGAAGAAGGACCAATATTGTTTAGCTATGTTGAACCTGGCACAGATCCAGATCATCCACATGGTAAATGTAGCGTAAAAGCTGACTATATAGCTATAGTAACAACGAAAAAAGAAGGACCACATCCCACATTGTGCGCTGAAATTAATGATTCGTTTGTTGATCTTATGATAGGAGGAGTATTAGGAGAAGAAGGAGAAGGAGTAGAAGAAGGAAAAGTAGGATATAAATGTCATTTTGATGGTGGAGGTAATACAATTAAATCTTCTCTGTATCCAGATACGTTTTCTCAAAATAACTCGACTGGCGAAGCAAATCTATACGAAGGTTTTTCTTACACGGGTAACTGCTATGGTGATATGGAAGGACCTTATAAAGTGGGAATAGAAAGAGATGATCACGATCACTGTATAGGAGGAACTGATATCTAGTATTATGCTATCGCAACAAAGTATTGTGTAAACTCTGGATAAAAAAGATGACGTTGTAAGAACTCGGACTTGATCAAGTTCGAGTTTTGTCTTAGTGATTGGAATTATTTAAACCGTTATAGAAATTTCTTCTAAGCTCTTCAAGAGCGGTGTCGAGTCCCGAGGAATCCTTAGCCCCTGCCTGTGCGAAGTTAGGACGTCCACCGCCTTTACCTCCGCATTTTTGGGCAACCTCATTCACCAGTTGTCCCGCATTTACTCCTTTTTGGACAAAGGTTTCCGATACCTTGCTGATGATGGAAATCTTGCCTTCGGCTTCCGAGACAATCAGCACAATACTACTGCCGAGTTTATCAGCGGTTTTTTCCACCATTTCCTTAAGAGCCTTGCCGGGAATCCCATCAACTCTTGCAACAAGAAGCTTACCGCCTTCAATATCCACTGCTTGTTCAAACAGGGAGGCTGATTTACTTTTTGCAATTTCAGCTTCCAGTGCAGTAATTTTCTTTTGCTGAGCAGAAATCTCTTCCTGGAATTTTTCAATCCTTGTAAAAACCTCGGAAGCAGGGGTTTTTAGCTTCCGGCTAATCTGTTCCATCTGCTTTACGTAATTATTCAGGTATTCAAAAGCTTTTTGTCCGCATACAAGCTCGATACGTCTTGTCCCTGCGGCTATTGCGCTTTCTGAAACGAATTTGCACAGCCGAATTTCAGAGGTTGATTCGGCATGTGTTCCCCCACATAACTCTTTACTGATTTTGTCAATGCTGACGATCCTTACTTTATCGGCATACTTCTCGTTAAAAAGGGCTATAGCTCCCATTGCTCTTGCTTCTTCAAGGGAAGTTTCCGTAACTTCACCTTTATGGTTTTCTTCTATCCACTGGTTTATCAGGTTTTCAATCCTATTAAGCTCTTCCCTGGTTGGAGCACGGTCAAAAGTAAAGTCAAAGCGGGTTCTGTCCGGATCAACCTGTGACCCTGCCTGGACCACATCTTCCCCAAGCACATTTTTTAAAGCGGACTGCAGGAGGTGTGCTGCTGTATGGTGTATCATTATTGATTTTCTTCTCTGCTCATCAACCTTTGCATTGACTAAATCTCCTCTTATCGCGTCACCTTCGATAATTTCCGCTCTATGAATGAACAATTCGTTGAATCGGCTTGTGTTAACCACTCTTGCCTTAAAATCCTGACCTTCTATAATGCCGGTATCCCCGGTTTGACCGCCGGATTCCCCGTAAAACGGGGTTTTATCAAGAAGGATCTCGGCAATATCCCCTTCTTCAACGGAATTGACAGGCTGACCGTCTTTAATGATATCTTTAATTACACAGCCCGTGACTTTTGTATGCTCATAACCCAGAAACTCTGTAGCTCCAAGGCTTTGCAGAATATCGTTATAAACAAGGTCATCGGTCAGCTTAACCGCTGTGTGAGCCTGTCTTGCCCGTTCCTTTTGCTCTTTCATTTCTCGGTTAAAGCCTTCAATATCAACTTTAAATCCTTTTTCCTGAGCCATTTCAACGGTCAATTCCAGTGGAAAGCCAAATGTATCATATAATTTAAATGCATCTTCCCCTGAAATAGTTTTGGTATGGGCAGATTTTATAATAGTCTCTTCAAGAAGCTTTTCACCCCTGTCAAGTGTCTGTTTAAAACGCTCTTCTTCCCGTTTAATGACTGAAATTACTTTTTCTTTGTTATCTTTAAGCTCAGGATAGGTCTCCTCGTAGTTTTCCACGACTGTATCTACGAGCCTGTAAAGGAAAGGAAGCTCGATTCCCAGGAGTTTGCCGTGCCGGAGTGCGCGTCTGGCAATCATTCTGAGGACATAATTCCTGCCTTCATTACCGGGGACAAGCCCGTCAGATATCAGGAACGTTACACAGCGTGCGTGGTCTGAGATTATCCTGAGACTTATGTCATCTTTCGGGTTTTCTTTGTATTTTTTCCCTGATAATTCGCTTATTTTATCCAGTATCGGGCTTAAAAGGTCGGTTTCAAACGTGGAAGTTACATTGTTTACAACCATTGTAACCCTTTCCAATCCCATTCCCGTATCTACATTTTTCTTTTCAAGCGGTGAAAAGTTGCCTTCCTCGTCTTTATTGAGTTCCATAAACACGAGATTCCATATTTCCACGTACCTGTCGCAGTCACAGTCCTTGCCGATCCCGCAATTTCCGCCGCAGGCGTACTCTTCGCCAAAGTCAAAATGGATTTCCGAACATGGGCCGCAAGGGCCTGTTGGACCGGGAGGCCCCCAGAAATTATCCTTCTTTCCTTTTCTTATAATTCGCTCTTTCGGAATTCCTACGTCCTTATTCCATATTTCATAGGACTCTTCATCTGTTTCGTATATGGTAATCCAGAGTTTGTCCTTATCCAGATTAAGCTCATTAGTCACAAAATCCCACGACCACGGGATTATCTCTTTTTTAAAATAATCCCCGAAACTAAAATTGCCGAGCATTTCAAAGAACGTATGGTGACGGGGTGTCCTGCCCACGTTTTCTATATCCGAGTCTTTTCCTCCTGCCCGGGCGCATTTCTGCACGGTAACTGCTCTTGGAGGAGTCGGCGGAGGTTCATAGCCCAGGAATATCGGTACGAATTGCAGCATTCCCGCTGGTGTTAAGAGCACCGTCGGGTTTTCAGGGATTAATCCCGAGCTTTTCAAGTGTAGGTGGTCATGTTTTTCTTTAAAAAACTTTATAAACTTGTTTCTGATTTCTTTTCCGGATAAAACTGCCGCGTTATTCATAAAATTACCTTTATTTTGCTTTATAAACCTGATTTTATTATACTCTAACCGAATTTACAAATTAGCTTAAAAGCAATTATAACAAGGTTTTAACAAGACAGCTTCTGAGTTTTCTTAATTCAACTTATTTGGCGCTTCAAGTATTTTTTTACGCTTTTTCTCCCAGGAAAGACAATTTCTGTTATATAATTTAACTAACCAAGTAAATCAATAATTAAAAACGTAAGCAAAGTAATGATAAACCTTTATAAAAAAAGAAAAGGCAACCTGGTATACTTTATAGTTTTTTTAATTGCGTTTGTTTTAGCTGGAATTACCGCCGGAATTCTTCATTTAAACAATCTTCCGTCAATCGAGCAGCTTGAACAATATGAACCAACTCTTACCTCCCAGATTACATCTAATGATAACTATGTAATACGGACATTTGGAGCGTATAATTACAAAAAAGTCAGCATTAACAGGATGCCTGAGAACTTAAAAAAAGCAATCGTGGCTATTGAGGATAAAAACTTCTATACCCATCCGGGATTTGACATTTCTGCCCTGGTCAGGTCATCCATAAAAAATATAAAAGCCCGAAAGATAGTGCAGGGTGCCAGTACAATTACCCAGCAACTTGCAAGGATATTGTTTCTTTCACAAGAAAAGACATTTACAAGGAAATTTAAGGAATTAATTATTGCATATCGCCTGGAAAAAACCATTTCTAAGGATAAAATCCTGGAAATGTACTTGAACAATATTTATCTTGGAGAAGGAGCATACGGAGTTGCTGCCGCTGCGGATATTTACTTTGACAAAAAAGTTGAAGACCTTAACCTGCAGGAATGTGCGCTTCTGGCAGGCTTACCGCAGGCTCCCTCATTGTATTCACCATACCAAAACAAGGAATTAACACTAAAGAGACGCTCCCAGGTTATTTCCAGAATGCTGGAAGAAGGTTATATCAAAAAAGAAGAAGCTAAAAAAGCTAATAAGTCAAAAATAATCCTGAGCGAACAGCCAAAAAGAAACACCCTGAAAAAAGCCCCTTATTTTGTGGATTTTGTAATGCGGGAACTTCAGGAAAAAGTGGGGATCAGCGAGCAGGAGGTCGTTCAGGGCGGTTATAAAATTTATACCACTTTAAACTATGAATACCAAAAAGCAGCTGAAAAAAGCGTTAAAGTGAACATGAAAAGCTGGGGACTTATAAAACCCGAACAGCAAGCCGCGTTAATTTCCTATGATGTTGTATCGGGACAGGTTATGGCATATATTGGAGGAAAAAATTACTCTGAAAGCCAGTTTGACCGGGTTTCCCAGGCGGTAAGACAGCCTGGCTCTTCGTTTAAAATGTTTGTATACACTACGGCAATGGAAAACGGGCTGACGCCTTTTACTGTTTACCCTGATGTTCCGGTCAAGATAGGTGATTGGAGTCCCCAAAATTACGGGAGAAAGTACAGGAGAGAACTTCCGCTTTACAAAGCCCTCGCTCTTTCCTCAAACGTAGTTGCTTCCCAGCTAATAATGGATGTTGGAGTGGATAATGTCATAAAAACAGCCCGTAGAATGGGAATTACCACGCCTTTAGCACATGATCCCACCATAGCATTGGGTTCTAACGGCATTAAACCTATAGAACTTGCAAGCGCTTATGGAATACTTGCAAATGGAGGGATAAAGGTTGAACCCTATGGAATTGAGAGAATTGAAACCTCAAACGGCAAGGTAATCTACGTAGCCAGCAATTCCTACCAGAGAATTCTGGGAATCAAAACCGTGGCTTATATGGTCGAAATGCTCAAGCAGGTAGTGAAATTCGGGACAGGCCGGGGCTCAAACATTGGCAGGCCCTCGGCAGGGAAAACCGGAACAACTGATGGCTACCGTGATGCCTGGTTTGTAGGATTTACCCCGGATATTGTAACCGCAGTCTGGGTGGGAAACGACAACAATACCCCCACAAACGACCTTACGGGAGGTTCCTTGCCCGCTATAATCTGGCGGGATTATATGCAAATGATCACCGCAAACAAGCCGGTTATGGATTTCATGTATCCTGAAATCATTGTAGATACTTCTTATGAGCCGGGAATTCCGGAGGAAGAACTGGAAGTAATTCTTGAAAAAGAAGAAAAAGAGCGACAGGAAAAACTTGAAAAAGAAAACTCCGATAAAGAGAAAAATCAGGAAGATGACAACTTTTGGAATATAGGTGAAGACGAAGATGATAACCGGGATAGTCAGGATAAAGAAAAAGAATTTAATTTAAATTTAAAAACCACTGAAAACACTGATGAAAATGAAAAATTCAACCCTGCACCAATACCGGTAAAAAAAATCCGGGTAAAAAGCTCGACAAAGACACATAAAATGCCTAAAAGAAAGAGTCCTATCGGCACTTCAGGCTTCTAGATAGTAACACGAGGTTTTGTATGACTGAAAATAAAAGTGAAAACCTTAATAAGCTGCGTAAAGAAGGTTATAGGATTACATCTCAGAGAGAAAAGCTTCTTGATCTGTTTTATAATCTTCCGGAAGGTGAACATTTGAGCGCAGAAGAGCTGCATAAACTGCTTATGGAAAAAAAAGTAAAGATAAGCCTTGCTACTCTTTACAGAAGCCTGAAATTTTTAGCGACAAACGGCTTTATACGGGAGCTGGACTTCGGGGAATATCATAAGCATTATGAACTTAACACGCCACAGAAACCTCACCATCACCTGGTTTGCAATGCCTGCGGCCTAACGCTGGAGTTTGAGGATAAAAATCTTTATGAACATGCAGTAAAAATTTCCCGTGAGCAAAACAACTTTGAAATGCGGGATTACCAGTTTAAAATTTTTGGAATTTGTCCTGAGTGTAAAAAAGTATAAGAAGCAGGCTATAAAAATTCTTACGTCTGTATTACCCTGAGTCGGGGGAAATTTACTTTGATTTGCGTATATTCAATGTGAAGGATCTTACCGGTTTTGTTTGAAAGATCCTTACATCTTGTTAATCAATATTTATAGGATTCTATGACTGGTTTAGAATGACTCTTACGCTTAAAAAAGGTATTGAAAAAATGTAATTAACTTGAATCTCTATAATTTTTTGGAATGAATGAACTTTAAAATGACCGGTGCGAAAATGAGTTCTTACGAACTCCTGCTTCGCTGCTAAAATGCGGACAGCGCCGCCTGCTTCGCGAACAAAGCCGGCCTATTTTACGTTCCCGCTTCGCAAACAAATGTTGCATAGTTATTTATACCTTGGCTTTTGGCTAATTGGCGACTCAAGTTATTTAGCATCAGGTTATAGGACTAATTTTATCTGATCTCGTCCCATTTTACATAACAAACATTACTTGTATAATGTCTTGTAAGTACTTATTATGTTAATTATAAGGGGGACAAAATTATGAAAAAAATAAACTATCCCTGGATTTTATTTAATATTAAAGGCACTGTATATGGAATTTCCTGTGAACCTGTAGTTTCAATGGTCATACTGAGCGATGTTACCAATGTGGCAAAAGTGCCGGAATATGTCAGAGGAGTTACTAACCTGCGGGGGAGGATAGTACCTCTGGTTGATATACGTAAAATGCTGGGATTAAAATCTTTACAGGAGGAAATTAATGATTTTTATGAACTCATGGATGCAAGAAAACAGGACCACATAGAATGGCTTACCACTCTTGAAAATTCTGTCAGGAATAATACTGAATTTACTCTAACAACAGACCCTCATGCCTGTAAGTTCGGTAAATGGTATGATTCTTTCCAGACTAATGATACATCCCTAAGGTTTCTTCTTAATAAATTTGACCAGCCCCACAAAAAAATTCACTCAATCGCAATTGATACAAAAAAACTTCAGGAGAAACAAGACTTTAAAGGCGCAGAAGAATTAGTTGAATCAGTTAAAAATACTGACTTACAAAGAATGATTGAGTTATTTGCCGTAATTAAAGAGGAATATAAAAATAGTAAGCGTGAAATAGTTATAGTTATTGAAAATACCAAAAGTCAGCTGGGACTCATAGTTGATGAAGTAGTTTCCGTAGAAAACCTGAGTGAGCTGGAGGAGGAATCTATGGAAGAAAACATGATTGATAAAGAGATTTTTACCGGCATTGCCAAGAGAAAAAATGGGTTTCCGGTATTCCTTTTAAACTATGAAAAGGTGTTTAACGCACTGCAGAGACGTGAAAATATGCAGTAAAAGTCCTGTAAAAGATTAGCCTTTTGAACGGTTCATTATACCTGATTGCTGTCTTTTTATATTAATAACGTCACTGATTGAATTAATGCTGGAAATGACCTTATTTAACTGGTCAATATCCTGAATTTCCAATCCGATTTCAATAGTAGCCAGGTTTTTATTTTTTCTTTTGATTTTAGCATCAGTTATATTCGTCTTGTTATCGGAGATTTTGCCCAGTACGTCCCGGAAAACGCCCATTCTGTCAATAACTTCCACGAAAATTTTAGTCACATAAGTTTTTCCGGTACTGTTTGAGTTCCAGCTTATTTGCAGCAGTCTTTCGGAGCTGGTCAGCTTTAAGGACTTACAATCTTCCCTATGCACGCTCACACCACGGCTTCTGGTAACAACTCCGATGATAGGTTCCCCGGGAACAGGCGAACAGCATTTGGATATATGGTGGAGCATGCCCTCAAGACCTTCGATAGCTTTGGTTGATTTTTTAACCGAGGGTTTGCTGATTTTTATTTGCGGGGCAATCTCGTCAACCTTGAGCCTGTTGGTAATTTTTGTAGTGGAAATTTCGCCGTATCCAAGAGCGGCAAAAAGGTCATCTTCCGTTTGATAATTCATTTGCTTGGCGATTTCAAGGATTTTCCCTTCTTTCATAAATCCTTCAAGAGAAGCCCTGGTAACTTCCTGCTCTAGAAGACTTTTACCCTGGGCAATGTGCTCTTCCCGGAAATTCTTTTTAAACCAGTGCCTTATTCTGGATTTTGCCTGGTTTGTAGCGACAATATTAATCCAGTCAAGGCGTGGGGCTTCTTTTTTTCCGGTGAGAATTTCCACAATATCGCCGTTATTCAGGTGGGTATCGAGAGTTACTATTTTCCCGTTAACCATTGCCCCGAGTGTCCTATGGCCTACTTCGGTGTGGATTCTGTAAGCAAAATCTATGGGTGTGGCTTCTGCAGGGAGGTCAATCACATCTCCTTTAGGCGTAAACACAAAGACCTGGTCTGAAAACAGGTCAAGTTTTACGCTGTCCACGTATTCCTTTGCGTCTTTTATATCCTGCTGGAATTCAATAAGCTTTCTGAGCCAGGCAAATTTCTGGTCTGCGTCAGAATCAGCTTTTGTAGACCTGCCGGACTCTTTATACTTCCAGTGGGCTGCAATACCGTATTCAGAGACTTCATGCATCTCCTGAGTCCTTATCTGGACTTCAAGGGGCTTGCCTCTCGGGCCTATTACGGAAGTGTGCAGCGACCTGTACATATTATTTTTCGGCATGGCAATATAATCTTTAAACCTGCCGGGAATTGGTTTAAATGCTGAGTGGATCAGCCCAAGTACTTCATAGCATTCTTTTTCAGAATCCACTACCACTCTTACAGCCGTTACATCATATAAATCCTGATAAGATTTCTGCTCCCTGCGCATTTTGGAGTAAATGCTGTAATAACTCTTTGCCCTTCCTGTAATTACGGCTTTTATGCGCATATTTTTCAGGTTGTTATCAATCTTTTCTATAACAGCCTGCACAACCTGGTCTCGTTCTGACTTTGCCTGCGCTACGAGCTGGGCAATTTCAAAGTATTTTTCCGGATTTATATACCTGAGCGAAAGGTCCTCGAGCTCTGATTTTATTAACCCCATTCCCAACCTGTTTGCAAGCGGGGCAAAAATTTCCAGCGTTTCTTTAGCTATTTCCCTTTGTTTTTCAGGTCTCATATAGTTTAAAGTGCGCATATTATGAAGCCTGTCAGCAAGTTTAACAAAGATGATCCTGATATCATCAGCCATTGCAAGAAACATTTTCCTGAAATTCTCTGCCTGGCGTTCTTCTCTTGAACTGAAACTATACTTACTCAGTTTTGTAACACCATTTACAAGGGTCAGGACGTCTCCCCCGAAGTTTTGGGAAATTTCTTCCGGTTGAGTATTAGTATCTTCAAGAATATCATGCAAAAGAGATGCGCAAATTGTATCTGTATCCGCCTGGAGATCGGCAAGTATGCAGGAAACTTCCAGGGGATGCAAGATATAGGGCTCTTCGCTAACTCGGTACTGACCTTCATGAAGCCTGCATGCAAAATCAAAAGCTGACTTTATTTTTTCCAACTCTTCATTTGCCCGGTTTTGCTTGCTTATTATTGAGTTCAGCTGGTCGAAAAGTAGTCTGTTATCCATTTGTCTGACAATTGTTTTTATACGACAATTATATTCTACTCCCTATACATTTTATAAACAATAGAAATAAATCAACCTGAGTGAAGGGTTAAGAATTCTTCAAAATTCCCTTCCAAAGTCATTTATAAGCAGGGCGGCAGGCTTTGCCTGCCGCCCTGCTTATTCGTCAGACAATTTTTAAACAGTGACTTCTTCTCTTCGGAGAACTACCCTATTTATCATCTGTCTTATGTATTTATGGGAAAATACAATCTCTTCCGCCTGCGTTTCCCTTGCTATAATACCGAAAATGTTGATTTCGTAATTCCTAAATTGATTGTAAATTTTTCTTAAAACGGATTTATTAGTTTCCAGGCCGGTCATAATTATTGTACCGTCAGTGTAAAGGCCTGTCATAAAGGCGTCAGGGGCAGCTATTGCAGGTGGTGAGTCCACAAGTACCCAGCTGTATTTCTTTTTAAGAGCTTTAATAAGTTTTCTGAAAGCTTCCGAGTATAAAAATTCGCAGGGATCCGGGACATTACCGCTGTTAGGAAGAATAGACAGGTTTTTTACGTTCGGGATCATGCAGGTGTGGCGGTCAATTCTTTCTTCATCAAAAATCTGGCCATTATTGTTTATTTCCGTTAAAACCCGCTCAAGGCTATATTGTGAACTGGCTTCCAGTCCCAGGCCTTTCCCTATTGAAGGCGTTCTAAAGTCAGCATCGACTACAATCACGGATTCCCCTGACTTGCTAAGGTTATAAGCTATATTCATAATGATTGTTGACCTGTTTTTTGAAGCTTCGGAAGACGTAAAGGAAATTACCCTGTTATTTGAGAGGTCTCCTTTTATCCGTATGTCAGAAACCGTTTTTTGATAGGCAAGGGAATAAAAAGAAGCTGTTTCTTCAATAGCGTATGCAACATCAGGTTCGTCACAAAATTCTTCGTCAAGCCATGGGATAACCCCTAAAACATTAGTGTTAAGGTCTTTTTCCATTTCTTCCACGCCTGCATAACTGTTTTTAAGGTATTCCCTGCCTAATAAAAACATTACCGCCAGAACCCCGAAAAACATTTTAAACAGCATAATAAATTGAAATCTTTCCCAAATAGGTATGTGCGGAGGAACAGAAGGGGAATCAAGGATTGTCACGGCTGCCGGGACAAATAATTCTCTTACCTGCAGTTCTGTCTGCCTGGATTTTAAATTGTTTATTATACCTGCCAGAGATGTTTCCTGCTGTTCGTAACCCGCCAGGACAAACTGGGTTTGAGGGATTTCTGCCCTTTTTTGTTTTAGCGTTTTTAATACGTTATCCAGGTTTCTGCTTTGCGCCTGAAGTTCGCTGTATTTATTTTTGCTGTTAATTAAAACTTCCAACATCCCTGTTTTTACAGGGTTTGAAAATTGCAGCCCGTTACTTTGCGTGTTATTTCCAAAACTTAACTTCAATTGATTTTGAATTTGTGTTTCCAGTCTGTTTATACGTGATTTTAGCCTTTTTACGTCCGGGTGCTGCTCCGTATATTTACTGGAAAGACCTGCCATCTGGTCGTAAAGGTTTTCCAGCCTGGATGAAAGGTTTATTATTTTTCCGGCTGAGCCGGTATGTTTTAAGTCATAGTTTTTTATATCGAGATTTTTCGCAAGAGTGTTGATTTTATAAACTTCTGCAGCGGCGGCAAGCTTTAGTTCCTGTTGTTTGTTTTCAAGGGTTATTATTTGCTCTGAAAGCTCTTTGGCTTCCCGGGCAGGGTTGATGGTAGAGTTGTTTTTCCTGAAATCTTTTATTTTATTTCTGACTTCCAAGAGCTCCTTTTGCGCCTGATTGAGCCTTCTTTCCACAGCCAGGCGGTTTCCGGAAAAATCTTCTTTCTGGATTTTGCTTATTAAACCTTTATATGCCGAGACGGAGCTTAAGGCTATATAATGGGAAATTTCCGGTTTATGCCAGCTTGCCGTAAGCTTGATTGTATTGGTATTTTTAGGGCTATTTAGGGATATTGCCCCTTTGACAAGTTGTATTCCGTCTTTATCGTTAGATTTTAGATTGTATTTTTCTTTAATTTCTTTCCATGCCTGCCTGGCAAGCTGTTCAGAATTTAAAATTTCCATTTGCGTCGCAATAAAATCCCGGCTGTTTGTGCCGGCCGGCAGGTTATTTGCAGAAATACTTTGTAAAGGTTTCTTTATCAGAAGCTTGGCAGTGGAGTTATAAACCGGTTTAAATACCAGCAAAGCGTAAATTATACCTATTATTGTCCCTACTGCCATGCATATAAAAACAAACCGGGAATTTCTCTTTAAAATTTTGAAAATCTTTTCAGGACTGAATTTCATTGCTAACTGATCTCCCTTTTCCTATTAATAAATTAATTTAATCAACTAAAAGCCATGAAGCCGAACCCCCGGCTGCGCTTACCAGCGACATAAACAATATGTAACATTTCCCCCAGAGGCTTTTTCTTTTGTCAAATACATTTATAGTGTCGTTTGGCCTTAAAACAACGTCGTCTTTGTCCGGGTCGGCGACGATTATGTCAACTTTTCCTGTGGCAGTCATTCTATGGATTTTTATTTCTTCAACCTTTGCGTTAAAAGTCAATCCTTTCGAAGAAGCTATGGCTGTATTGAGCCCCGGGCTTGCCGAGGTAAGATAGTGGACGCCCGGTTTCCTTACGGCGCCGCGCACTCTTACCGGGAATTCTTTCGGCGCTATTGACGACCTTGATATAAGCAGGAAATCATCGTCTGAAAGCCGGGAATTTGTCTGTCTTACCGGAATATAAACAGCATCGCCTGAACTTAAATAAATATTCTGGGCGACATCTCCGTTTTTTATAAGGTTTAAAAGATTATAAGTCCTTCTATTGCCTGTTTTATGGTTTATTACCTGGACATTTTCAAGGTCGGCGCTGTAGTCAATGCCTCCGGCTTCCTCTATTACACCGGCGAGAGTAGGAAGAGAAAGAGCAGGCAGGTAATCTGTTCCTAAGGGTTTTCCTTCTGCATGGCTGCTGTATAATCCCGGCTTTTCGACCGCTCCGTATATATATATTTTGGGAGTCCTTGTGCTATCAACATGTACGGAAACTATAGGTTTAACAAAGTATTTTTCTAAATGGGCTGATAAAATTTCCCTTACTTCATCAACGTTAAACCCGCCAAGGCGGACTTCCCCTATCGGGTGAATATTTGCATAGCCGTCGCACTTAACAAGTATCTTTTCTTGGGTTAACTCAGGTTCCCCAAAAATTGAAACGCTCAGGTAGTCCCCCGGGGAAATTACATACCTGTCTGAAAAAGTGTTTAAATATGCTTTTTGAATATTTCTGCCGGTTTGTGAGTTTACCTGCCGGTATTTTTTCACCTGCTCCAGCTTTTTTTTGAAGTCTTCTATGTTTAAAGGGTTTTCTTCCGCTTTTGCGTGTGAAAAATTCAATAAAATTAATAATAAAAATAGGACAATACCTGTGTTTTTCCTCATAGAACAACTCTCCTTTAAACTTGCTCTTCTTCATTTCTAAAAAGAGTTAAGGGAATTATTCTCAAAAAATTGAAAATCAGGTATTCAACATATGGGTGATTAGGTAAACTAATAAATTTGTTTTAAAATCCTGTCCTGTTTAATTTGTTTCTTAGCTCTCGGAACCTGGTGATATCTTCCTGGACTTTTACCGATTCTTTAAAAATAACCTGGGATACAGGATGAACCATTAGGATATAGTCAATGTGAACCTTCAAAAAATCATATTTTTTTGCGGGGCCGCCTGATTTTTTGGTTATTTCAGCATCTGTAACCGCTATGAACCTTTTTTCCTTATCGTTGAGAAGGTCTGTCAGTTCCCTGTTGGTGTTTGTATACTTGGATACGTGGACGTTTCCCTTAATTTCGTGGTCAACTGTTGTTATCAGTACTTCTATAGGTATCGTATCAACTGTTTTTTTTGTCATATCCGGTCACACCCTTTTGTTTAAAATTTCCTTCTCTAATTAGTATAATATAAAATTTTATATTTATGTTAAAAATTTAGTAGCGGGTGGTACTTCTAAGTCAATGTGTTTACATTTCTTAATTTTACTTGTTTTTAGCTTGACAGAAGGTTTTAAAGTTGTATTTTAAAAGCACTTGAAGTGATAATACCCCTCCTTAAGTAATCCCGGCTTAAAATATCTTTTTAGTCGGGAATAATTTTTAGCAATAATTATGATAATGAAAAGAAGAATAAACTCAAATTATTTTGAAAACGTAAATTCAGTAATCGACGGGCTTAGCCGGAGGCTTGGCCTGGAAAAAGGTTTAAAGGTAAGCACTATTGCCGGGTTATGGCCAAAAGTCGTCGGCCCCCGTTTTGAGAAAACTTCCAAAATTTACTCCGTTTACCGAAGCAAAAACCACGACGCTGCGTTGATTGCGGTAAACTCCTCGTCTGTTGCCCAGGAGCTGGGGTTTTATAAAAATGATATCTTGAAAAAACTTCATAAAATCGGTGAAAATTTCGGGTTTGATATAAAGGAAATAAGTTTTTCCGCAAAATACTGGAAATCAGAAGAAAAACAGGGACAGCAGGAAGTTAAAATGCCTGCGGAAGTGGATTTAGAAGCTATAACAATCCCTGATGAGCTTTTAAATTCAATCAGGATATCGCTTGATGAAAAAAGCGGGTTTGATGACGAGATGCGGGAAAGGTTTTTGCAAACAATCATAAAAGACCTTAAAACCCGGTTGTGGATGAAGCAAAACAATTACCCAACCTGTCCCAAATGCAGTATTCCGATGTCAATTAGGCACTCTGAGCAGGAAAATCTCTGCCCGTCATGCAAATATAAAGATTGAGACCACTGTTTGCTTTCGCTCTTCGCAATAACCGGTTCTTACTCTTACCCGGTTTTGTCTATAAATTATTTTCCGAATAGGTTCTTATTTTTTTAAATTGATTTTTTCAAGAATAGGCCGGTTTTGATGTATGCCTGCTGATATACATGCCTCTTCCGGGTTCAGCCTTGAATTCGCCGTTATTCACAATCACATCTCCCCGGGAAATAACGGTAACAGGTTTTCCGGTTACAATATAATCCTCAAACGGCGTATAATCCACGTTCTCATGCAGGTGTTCCTGCTTGATTTTCCATATTAAATCAGGGTTCCATATAACAATATCCGCATCCTTGCCTTCTTTCAGGTCGCCTTTTTGAGCAAGGCCAAAGATTTTTGCAGGATTTGAGCAGTTGAGTCTCACAAATTCGTTCGGCGATAATCCCTGCTTCACAACCATTTCATTGAACATAACCGCCATTCTCGTTTCTATACCTGGCATTCCATTTGGAATTTTAGTAAAGTCCCTTAATCCCATCCTTTTTTCTTTATTGAAATTAAACGGGCAATGGTCAGTTGCGATTACGTCAATAACTCCTTCTTTTATCCCTTTTTTAATGGAACTGCAGTGTTTATACTTCCTTAAAGGGGGTGACATAACGTATTTTGCGCCTTCAAAATTTTTAGAAAAGTATTTATGTTCGCTTAGAACGGTATATTGCGGGCATGTTTCGGCAAAAACCTTCTGCTTATCTTTTTTTGCCCTTTTTATTTCTTTTATTGCGCCTTTTGAAGATAAATGCACAAAATATACAGGGGTTTTAGTCATACCGGCCAGTTTTATCACCCGTGAGACCGACTCTTCCTCAAGTCCCGGCGGTCTTGAATAAGCATGAAAAATCGGCTCTTTTTTCCCTTCGTTTAACAGCTGTTTTGTGAGGTAGTCGATAATTTCACCGTTCTCAGCGTGGTTACATACCAGGATTTTATGTTTCCTTGCTTTTTCAAGTATCCTGTATAAGTCCACATCACTTGCCATAAGCGAACTTTTATAGGCAAGAAAGCATTTTATGCTTGTGACGCCTGATTCTGCAAGAAACTCAAATTCCTCTAAAGGTCTATCAATAGGGGGTACAATAGCCATATGGAAACCATAATCAATAACAGCTTTACTTTTAGCTTTTTTATGCCATTTTTCAAGAGCCTTTTTAAGGGATTCTCTCTTTTTGGGTATAGCATAATCAATTATGCTGGTAGTTCCGCCCATTGCGGCAGCGATAGTCCCGGTAAGGAAATCATCGGTGGAATAAGTCCCCATAAAAGGCATTTCCAGGTGGGTATGGACATCAACTCCACCGGGCATTACCAGCATATTTTGGGCGTCTATAACCTCAGTCCCGGGAATTTCCGTATAGAGCCAGCTATCTTTTATCGATTCTATTTTGCCGTTTTTTATGTATAAATCAGCCTGCCGGCTTTCTTTTGAATTTACTATTGTCCCGTTTTTTATTATAAGATCCATTTTTCTGCAAAATTAACTGATTAACCTTTTCTCTTTATGACACAAAATTAGCTCAAAAATCAAATATCTTATTATTAATGCCGTGTTGAGGGCTATACTTTGAAAGCTTATTCTTATGAGCTAAAATAGTATTGTTCATTTGTGCCTGAAAAATTTTCAAATGTATAAAAATTTTTTTAATAAGCTCCAAAAAATATTACTTTCTAATGGTTGGTGGGCATTTTTATTTATATTGCCGGCATTTTTAGGTACTTTTATATTTATCATAATTCCTATTTTTATTTCTTTCGGGCTTGGTTTTTTGGAGTGGGACTTGATCAGGTCACCGGAGTTTATAGGTATTAACAACTATTCCGAGCTGTTTTCCAGCGGAATTTTCTATAAAGTGCTGTGGAATACTTTTTATTACGCTTTTGCAACGGCAATTTTCAGCATAATAATTCCCTTAGTGCTTGCTTATGCTCTTGATAGAAAAATAAAAGGCTCCGGCTTGTATAAAAGCGCATATTTTTTGCCGTATGTAACCCCTATGATAGTAATTGCAATTGTCTGGACGTGGATTTTTGATCCTAACTACGGGATTTTAAACTGGGTTTTAGGGGTCGGTGATTCTATAAAATGGCTTTATGATGAGAAATTTGCAATGCCGGCGTTGATTATTGTAAGCGTGTGGAAAAATATCGGGTATAACATGATAATCTTCCTGGCCGGCTTGCAGGCAATTCCCGAATCTGTCAACGAAGCATGCGAACTTGACGGGGCAACGGGCGTTAAGAGATTTTTTCTTATAACCCTGCCCCTGTTAACGCCAACATTATTCTTTGTGTCAATAATGACGGTTATTTCATCTTTTCAGGTATTTGACCTGATTTACCTTATGACCGAGGGAGGGCCGGGTAACTCAACTATGATTATGGTCTACTGGCTTTTCAAACAGGCATTTGAATATTTTAATATAGGTAAGGCATCAGCTATTGCGTATATTTTGTTTGTGATAATCCTTGTACTAACTTTAATTCAATGGAAAACAAGAAAAAAATGGGTATTAAACGAATAAACATGGTTAAGCTTATAGCGTACTGCCTGCTTACGGTAGGCGCTTTATCAATGCTTGCGCCTTTTGCGTGGATGTTTATCACTTCCATTATGGGGCAAAAGCAGATTTTCACCTACCCTCCCGAAGTTATACCCGATCCTTTATATATTAAAAACTACCCGGAAGTAATGAAGGCAATCCCTGTAGTAACATATTTTTTCAACAGCACTGTGGTTGCTCTCTTAACAACAGCGGGCCAGCTGTTAATTGCTTCTATGGCAGGATATGCATTCGCCAGGATTAATTTTAAACACAGAGAAGCTATATTCCTGCTGTTTTTGGCGACTACAATGGTGCCTCCACAGGTAAACATAGTCCCTTTGTTTTTTATTATGCGTGAACTCCACTGGATAGACACATACCAGGCTTTGATAATTCCCGGGTTATTCGGAGGGTTCGGAATATTCCTGATGCGCCAGTGGTTTAAGACACTTCCGGTTGGCCTGGAAGAAGCCGCCAAAATTGACGGGTGCAACCCTTTGCAAACCTACTTCAGGGTTGCCTTCCCGCTTGCGCTTCCCGCTCTTGCTACCTTGGGAATTTTTACGTTTATTCTTACCTGGAACAGTTTTATGTGGCCATTAATTGTCACAAACTCGGAAAGTATGCGGACTTTGCCTGTAGGACTCGCAATTTTTAAAGGTAGTTTCCGGGAAACTACCGAGTGGGGACAGCTTATGGCATGTGCCGTGATTTCAGTGATTCCGGTTATAGGCGTGTTTTTGCTTGGACAAAAATACTTCATAAAAGGCATTATGCTTGGCGGAATGAAAGAATAGAGTTGTAAGTAGGTAACAATAAATAATGATAGTGGCTAAAAGTTTAATGAAAAAAATTTAAAATATTACATAATAACTGTAAATCACACAGGAGAAACAGTTATGAAAGAAAAAATTGGAAGATGTACAAAATGTGGCAGCGATAATTTATTAAAAAACGGTCATACATCAAATGGAAAGCAACAATATTTTTGTAAAACTTGTGGGGCCCGCAGAATTTTAGAACATGAAAAAGACTACAATGAATCAAGAAAAGAGGAAATAATCAGAACTTACTTTGAAAGAGCCAGCTTAAGGGGACTTCAAAGAATTTACCAGGTCGCTTATCAAACACCTTCCAGGTGGATTAAAAAAAATGATCACTTCATTGACAACAATCGAAGAAACTCTT
>JANQIY010000241.1 GCA_028281965.1 Candidatus Gastranaerophilales bacterium | reverse complement strand
ATTAGCAACTCAAGTTATTTAGTCAGGGCTATTGTCTATTATGTTTGCCGGATAGATGCCGCATCAAGTGCGGCATGACACGATGTGTAAGAATTTTTTCAATCTTCCTTAAATAAGGACAGCGGAAAAAATTCTTCGATAAGAAGCTGTTTTATCTACATTTATTGGTTCTTGCATTTCTGAGCGGGACAGGTTCTAAATTACTTTTTTAACCTTGTTTGCCTTAATACAGGAAGTGCAGACCTGTACTTTTTTGACGGTACCGTTAATTTCTGCTTTTACCGTATGTAAGTTCGGTTTTTGCTTGTAAATATGGTGCTTGTTCGAAAAGCTTACTTTTTTCGCTCTTAAAGACTTTTTATCGCATATTTCGCATTGTTTTACCATATTTTAATCTCCATATTATCTTCTCGTGCATAACATAATACATGAAACCATGTGGATTCTGCAAGTTTATGTTAATAGGCCTCAAAAAACCTTGTATTAACACCGCCCGCCCCGATATTAACCCGGACAGGAGTCATGCAGGAAGGGCATCTCCCTACATAAGCTGTTCCTTCTTTGTTTATGTATATCCTGTTATATACATGACAACATTTAAAATAAATACTTATATATTTTTTCTTTTGCATAATTTATATAAATTTAATTTTATCTTTTTATCTAAATGTTTTTACACTTTTTATGTTTTAATATCATAATGGTTTCTTTTTTATTAAGAGAATGTGTTAATATTTTAATATAAAAATTTTATTTTTAAGATTAAACGTTTTGGGAGAAAACTAATTGTGTTTGAAAACAGGTGGTATGATAAAAATCCTATAGTAAGTCATGCTGTTGGGTGTATTGAGGGAGCAGATAATGAGTTAAGAAATAAATTAGCCCGGTTGATAATCAAACATTCATCTTGCTTTGGTATAGAAGCCAAACTACCTGAGCGTAAACTTTTTCGCCGATGGTATGACAAAGATAAGGACCTCAGCCTGGCAATGGAATGTTTTAAAAATGCCGATGACGAGCAGCGTTTAAAGATTGCTAACCATATAATTTGCTATTTACGGGAAAACAGCAACTAAAAAAAGGGATAATAACAGAACTTTTTATCTTTACCACAGGGCTTTTGGCATAAACCTTTTTAAAGACCATACCGGAGTACCTTGTTGTATAATATCTTCCAGCTCCGGATAGATATTTTCAGCTGCCGCAAGCGCTCTTATAGGCAAGTTAAGCTCCTGTGCGGCTTCTTTTGTTATTTTATAGCCGTTTAAAACATCATCTTTCGTTGTCTGGTCACCAAAATGCGTATTGCTTATTATTCCCTTAAAATTTTTCCAGCTTTCCTTCCCTGAGCCCATGCTCCATTTTACATATTCTACTATGTCCTTAACAGTAGATGTTTCGTGTTTGGAAGTATTTATTACTATATAAATTTCCAGGTTTTTTTCCTTGTCAATATCCGTAATAACATTAAGAGCATCAAGTCCTCCGGCCCCGTAACCAACGTCAATTATAATGTTACCGGGGTTTAAAAGACAATTCTGTTGTTCCCCGGTAATTATATTGCCGGTTTCGCCGAGACCTGTGTATTCTTCCCTTGTTACTACATTTATTCCAAGTTTATCCAGTTCCTTTTTTAGAGGTCTTAGGGTATAAGCCGGTTCCACCGTATCAAGGTCAACCAGCGTAACCGGCAATAGCTCATTTTTCAGCATCAAAGCCCGGTTAATTGAAATTTCTGATTTCCCGCTAGTGTACGCCCCTGTAAATATTTCTATCTTTCTTGATTTTTCCAAAATATTCCCCAACTTTTTTGTACCTGAATTTCTGTGATTCCATAGCTTCTTTTTGCTCTTGAGTATACTTTATTTTTCCGTCAGCAAAATTTTCTTTTAGCCATTCCATAACAATTTTTTCAGAATCGGGCTGAAATTTCAATAAATCTTCCCCATGCCCGCCAAAAGGAAATGTTGACAGCTTTTTTGCCCCTTGCGGGAATTTCATAAGCTCCAGTGAGGACTCATAAGGGTATAAATCCTTTATACTTACAAGAAAAAGAACTGGATTTTCCCCATATTTAACTATAGGTAGTCTTAAGTCAAAACCTTTGTATTTTAGCATTGGGGAAAACATAACCATTGTCTTTACATTTTCAACATAACTGGCTGCCATTAATCCCATCGTAGCTCCCAGGCTTGAGCCGATTATTGCAATTTTTTTATGGTTTAATTCAGGGTAGTCTTTTTCTATAAAGTTCAAAACTTCCAATATATCCTCGGGCATTTTTTTAAAATCTTCCGGATGCATGTTTTGCCAGTGAAGTTTTTTGCCGTCCTTTGTATATATGCTCTTTCCATGTCCTCTTAAATCCAGGTTAAGGGTTGCAACATTGTTAAAAGTTTTTATTTTTTTCGGAAACTCTTCCCAAGCCCGGTGGTCCTTATAAATTGAGTGCAGGAAAATTACAAGGGGAGCTTTTACCCTTATAGAGGCATAATCCGGTATATCAAGAACCCCCGTCAGCTTAAAGCCGTCATAAGATGGTATTTCCACTTCAAAGGGCTTTCTTTTTTTTAGCGCAAAAACACTCTGGGGTATAGAAAAAACAATGCTAAGACATAAAATTACAGCTATAAATTTATTTTTTTTCATTTTTTGCAGATAGATTATTTATTATTTTAATTTATTTTTGGGCGAAGTTTTAAAATTTCGCTTTATATTTATATTAGCAGTGTGTAATCCCTTTTTCACTACTTTATAAGGTTGATTAAGTGTTTTTTTCAGGGTTTGTTTCAGATTACCTTATTATATCAAGAGAAAAAACAAAAAATTCCAAAGAAGGCGGCGAAGCCGCCGCCTTCTTTCATGTACATTTTTTGGGAATTTATCCTTATTAGTGGTTTAAAAAAGTTTTCGATAAATGGAATTAAAATTCAACGCTGTATCACCACCCACTTAATCCTTGCTTCCCTACATTTTTATAAATTGTTATATAAAATAGGAAGTTTTATATTTTTTAAAACCCCTAAAGTTATTTTATAATAGTCATAATGGGGTTA